>DAONEZ010000289.1:0-1633 GCA_035403345.1 Anaerolineaceae bacterium | reverse complement strand
CCACTGCTTTGGGGTTCAACTCGTGCAGGGTATTACGCATGTCGATCACCTTGGCAGGGTCAGCGGTGTCCACTTTGTTAATGACGAACACGTCCGCCATGCGCACGTTGGTCTCTCCCGGGTGATATGCCTTTTCGTGCCCGGCGCGGTGCGGATCGGCCACCACAATGTTGAGATCTGATACGTAGAACGGGAAGTCGTTGTTGCCGCCGTCCCACAGGACAATGTCCACTTCCTGCTCAGCCTGTCGCAAGATGGCTTCGTAGTCAACACCGGCATACACGATCACACCGTTATCGATATGAGGTTCGTATTCCTCGCGCTCTTCGATGGTGCATTCATGCTTGTCGAGGTCTGCATAAGTGGCGAATCGTTGAACTTTCTGCTTCACCAGGTCGCCATAAGGCATGGGGTGCCGGATGGCAGCTACTTTGTAGCCCATGGCACGCAGGATCAGCGAAACGCGCCGCGTGGTCTGGCTCTTGCCCGAACCGGTGCGCACTGCGCATACGGAGATCACTGGCTTGGTGGATTTGATCTGCGTGGTACCGGTGCCCATCAAACGGAAGTCAGCACCGGCTGCCAATACAATGGAAGCCTTGTGCATGACAACTTCGTGCGGAACATCGCTATAGGCGAATACTACCTGGTCAACTTTCAAATCCTTGATCAGGGAGACCAGTTCACTTTCCGGGAAAATGGGAATCCCTTCCGGATATAATGAGCCGGCCAGGGCTGCGGGGTATTTCCTGCCTTCGATATTGGGGATCTGGGTGGCAGTGAAAGCCACCACGGTGTAATCCTTGTTATCGCGGTAAAAAACGTTGAAATTGTGAAAATCCCGTCCTGCCGCTCCCATGATCAAAGTTCTAATTGGGGTCATAAAGTTGCTCTCCTTTTGGAAATATGGATTTTTCACATCGCTTGTGGGGCTGTGATGCCCATTACTGCCAAACTATTGGCGATGGCCTGGCGTGCAGCCGCCACCAGCCTGATCCTGGCCGAGCGTACCGGCTCTTCCACTGAAAGCACCGGGCATTGGGTGTAAAAATCGTTGAGAGCCCGGGCCAGTTCATAAGCATAATTGGTGAGCACCAGGGGTTTCAAATCCCGCGCCGCCTTTTGAATTTCTTCAGGCAGCCGGCTGATGAGGTCCACCAGTGTGATCTCCTGTTGGGTCAGTTCGCCCTCGAATGCCACCCCTTCCGGGATTACCTGGTTCACCTTCCTGAGGATGCTGTTGGCGCGTACATACGAATACTGGATGTATGGTGCAGCCTGCCCGTTGAAGTC
Organism: Anaerolineaceae bacterium; assembly: GCA_035403345.1. Lineage (GTDB taxonomy): Bacteria > Chloroflexota > Anaerolineae > Anaerolineales > Anaerolineaceae > UBA6107. The sequence goes on along the minus strand of DAONEZ010000289.1, from coordinate 340 downwards.
CAAGGCCGTCTGCCAGTCGAAGACCACCACCTTATTGCTCTCCCGCGAGATCATCGGGTAACGGATAGCACCGATACCAACAGCTTTGGCGATTTCCAGCTTGTCCTGGTCCGGCAAGTCAGGATTTTTCTCCCGCACAACCTCAAGCGCGCGGACAGTCGCTTCACGGATGAGGTCTTCCAGCAGCACAACCGTGCCTTCGCGGGAGGCCATCACCACGTTACCCGGCAGGTTCACGATCTCGTACGGCACATGCTGGCAGTTGGTCGCCCAATCATAACCGGCAATTTCCAGCGTTTTAAACACCTGCTGGAAGTGCAGTGATTGACGCACATCCACT
>DAONEZ010000288.1:0-1696 GCA_035403345.1 Anaerolineaceae bacterium | reverse complement strand
AATGGGCGGTCAAAAACTCCATGCGCGTGGTGATTTCCACCAACACCATCACCCTGCAGGACCAGTTGATCAAGAAAGACATCCCCGACCTGGCGGCAGCGCTGGGCTCCGAGGTGCTCGCCACTGTGGTGAAAGGACGCGGCAATTACCTGTGTCCGCGCCGCTTTGACGCCATGCGCAAGAACGGACCGGAGACAGCGGACGAGTTGCGCGTGCTGGCCAAGTCGTTGGTGTGGCTCTACCAGGGCGGCAGTGGCGACCGCGGTGAGTTGAACCTCAACGGTCCCGCAGAACGCGACGTGTGGATGCGCATGTCAGCAGAAGACGAAGGCTGCAAGACCGAGGTGTGTGTCTCGCGCACCGGCGGCGCTTGTCCGTTCTACAAGACGCGCATGGCAGCGCAGTCTTCCCACATCCTGGTGGTCAACCATGCACTGCTGCTGGCAGATGTGGTGACCGGCAACCGCGTATTGCCTGAATACAACTACCTGATCGTGGATGAAGCGCATCACCTGGAATCAGCGACCACCAACGCACTATCCTTCCGCCTCACGCAGATGGATTTCGTGCGCATGCTGCGCGAGATTGGCGGACCCTCCAGCGGGCTTTTGGGGCGCATTCTCACACTGCTGCAGCATACCTTGCTGCCCTCTGACTTCGCTGCGCTTAATATGACCGTGCATAAGATCACCGATCAACTCTTCCAGTCCGAGAACAGCTTTTCTGAACTGGTCACCGCGCTCGAGAATTTCATGGAAGAACAGCGCGACGGGCAGCCGGTGAGCAATTACGGTCAGCAGACGCGCATCCTGCCCGCCACGCGCACCCTGCCCTCCTGGACTGAAGTGGAGATCGCCTGGGATGACACCCAATCGGCTGTACGTTCGATCCTCACACAATTAGGTGAATTAACCAAAACGATCGGGGAGGGTGTGAAAGAAATGCCGGAAGAGTTGGAGGACACCCTGGGGTCGCTGGCCAGTACCAACCGGCGATTGTCAGAAGCCGAAAGCTACCTGTCCCAACTGGTCACCAAACCCGATGCTGGTTTCGTCTATTGGGTGGAGATCCAGCCTAACACTTACCGCCTCGCGCTGCAGGCTGCCCCCCTCCACATCGGTCCGCTGATGGAGCAGTACCTGTGGCATGAGAAGGCTTCCGTCATTCTCACATCCGCGACCCTGACCACCAACAACGAGTTCGATTACATCCGCAACCGCCTGAACGCCGACGAAGCTGACGAGGTGGTGCTGGGGTCGCCCTTTGACTTTGAAAATTCCACCCTGCTCTACCTGGTGAATGACATCCCTGAACCCGGCGAAGCCAACGCCTACCAGCGCGAGGTGGAAAGCGCGGTCATCCGCCTGGCCAGGGCCACCAACGGGCGCATGCTGGTGTTGTTCACCTCTTACGCCCAGCTCAAACGTACCTCGCAGGCCATTGCACCCGCCATGGCAGACGCCGGAATCGAAGTTTACGAACAAGGCGAAGGCGCGTCCACTAACATTTTGTTGGAGAACTTTCGCGGGGCGGATAAAGCCGTGCTGCTGGGCACGCGCGCCTTCTGGGAAGGCGTGGATATCCCCGGCGAAGCACTCTCCGTGCTGGTCATCGTCAAGCTGCCTTTCGATGTGCCGTCTGACCCGGTCATCGCTGCCCGCTCGGAAACATTTGAAGATGCTTTTAACGAATACAG
>DAONEZ010000287.1:0-1717 GCA_035403345.1 Anaerolineaceae bacterium | reverse complement strand
GGACGCTGGACGGTCTTCGAGGCCATCGACCTCAACGTGGCCGCACCCGTGATCACAGCATCGCTGCAACGCCGCATCCGCTCCAGGCAGGCAGAACCGTATTCCGACAAGCTGGTGGCTGCCATGCGCAACCAGTTCGGCGGGCATGAAGTAAAAAAGAAAGCGGATTGATCAGAGGATCATCAACACGCGCTTGTGGCTGCTAAGCTCTTCGTAAAGTGCATCCACCTGCTTTCGGCTTTGCGCGATGAACAGGAAATTTACGGAACGATATTTGTTACCAGCCGATAACCGGCTGGTAATATTTTCTTCCAATAAATCCGCGACATGACGGCGCACGATCTCGATCACGAAAGGTTCAAAATCGGGTTCGTCCAGTCCAATTACCTTCAGTGGAAAGTCGATCGGGTATTCAATTGTGATGGGTTGATCGGTCACGGCTCACCTTCAGAGAGTCCCAATTATAAACGCCTTTCAGGTCTAATCTTCATGAATGGTTACCTGGGCAAAACGCCGCCGCAGGGCATGTTGACGTTTGATTTTGGGATGTCCGAACAGCACCATCAGACCGGGCTGGATCTTTTTAGGTAAGTGGTAGGTCTTTCGCGCTTTTGGGCTGTACTGGAAGACGTACCCCGGGAATCCGAGCATGCAGGTTCCCAGTCCCAGGCTTTCTCCGGCCAGCATGGCGCAGGTGGCTGCGATAACTGGATCAGCAGGGTCACTGTAAGCCGTACCGTAGAAATAGACCGCCAGGGGAGCATTGTACAGGAACCAATCTTCGCCCGCCGCATCTTTTTCGAGCATCATGTTCACCGCCGGCATCAGGAACTTCCCGTACATATCGGCGTTTTCTTTTCCAATGAACGGACGCATTAAGGCAATCATAAAGGGTGAAAATATGTATTTCCAACTCTTCATTTCATTGAGCAGGACACGCCTGGCGCGGCTCACAGCCTCCCGGTTGGAGAATACAAGTACACTCACATCAGTGGGCGGGTAACCCATGGGAGCAGTGGCTGCTGCCTCAAGGATCTGCGACACCAGGGCGGGGTCAACCGGGTCAGGGGTGAACAGCCGCGTGCTGCGCCTGGCGAGCAGCAGGTTCTGCAGGGGCTGGTAGCCCGCCCTCTCGGCTGCCGGCGGGAGGGGCAGCACATCCTCCGGGAAGAGGTCGCGCCCGGAAATGCGGATGGCATCCGAAGGGCAGACTACTATACAGGCACCGCAGCCGATGCAGCCAAAGCCCTCCGCCTGGTTCACTTTGAGCACGTGTTCCTCCAGGTAGAGCGGTCCGCCTTTGCAGACCTCCACGCACAAACCGCAGGCTGTGCATAAGGCTTGGTCGATCATCACTTCGGCGTTGCCGGAGGCCCGGCTGGTTCGGATGCTCATTGTTCCTCGCTTCCTGGTAAGGGGTCTTTACCCGTCCAAATATCGATCCATTTCCTGACAGAACGCGACATTTCCACGGAGAATTCGGACACGAACTTGCGCGTGTACATGCCGCGGGCGATGGCTTTGGTGCGTTCCTCGCTGGACAGGTTGGCGTATTGGCCCGCAGGGTAGGTTTCGAGCATGCGCAGCAGGTTAGCCGCAGGGGTGCGCTGGTAGCCGTCGCGGTGCACGATGAACTCGCGCTCAAAGCGGCGCGTAGTGCTGCGTTCTTCGCGCGCGCCGGCCGGGTGGCCGAAGCACAGCAGGGTGATCGGCAGGG
>DAONEZ010000286.1:0-1842 GCA_035403345.1 Anaerolineaceae bacterium | reverse complement strand
TCGATGTAAACAGGAGTAAATATCCCCTGGGTTATAATTGACCAAAACCACACAAGAGGAATGATATGGCGCAACCCCTGATCGAGTGTATTCCCAATTTCTCCGATGCCCGCCGGCCGGAAGTGATCGATGCCATTATTGCAGCCATCCAGTCCGTTCCGGGTGTCACGCTCCTGGATCGTCATTCAGACCTGGACCACAACCGCACCGTGCTGACCATGGTCGGCGCGCCAGAAGCGATCGCAGAAGCTGCCTTTCAATCCATCAGGAAAGCGCAAGCGCTGATCGACCTGAATCAGCATGAGGGAGCCCATCCGCGCATTGGCGCCACAGATGTGGTTCCGTTTGTCCCCATTTCGGATGTGAGCATGGTGGAATGCGTGGAATTAGCCCGCCGCCTCGGAAAACGAGTGGCGGATGAATTGTCCATTCCTGTTTACTTATATGAAGAAGCCGCAACCAGACCTGATCGGCAAAACCTGGAGAATATCCGCAAGGGGCAGTTCGAGGGGCTGAAAGGCGAGATTGAGACCAACCCCGACCGCAAGCCTGATTTCGGCCCGGCCAGGTTGGGGACGGCCGGCGCGACGGTCATCGGCGCACGTGCGCCATTGATCGCCTTCAATGTCTATCTGACCACTTCTGATGTCAGCATCGCCCAGAAGATCGCCAAGGCTGTACGCAATAGCTCGGGCGGGCTGCGCTTTGTGAAAGGCATGGGGGTGCTCGTGGAGGGCCTGGCGCAGGTCTCCATGAACCTGACCAATTTCAAACAAACCCCGATCGCCAGGGTGGTGGAGATGGTGCGGCGCGAGGCCCAGCGTTACGGAGTTGCCATCCATCACAGCGAACTGGTAGGATTGATCCCCCAGGCTGCCCTGGTGGACGCAGCAGTGTGGTACACCCAGTTGGACCAATTTGAGCCGGAGCAACTCTTGGAAGGCCGTTTATATTCCGCTTTGAATCAACCTGCCGCGCTGCCCCCGGACCCGTACGTGTTTATCAAAGACCTGGCGAGCGAAAACCCCACCCCCGGCGGAGGATCAGCGGCAGCCTTTACCGCGGCCGAAGCTGCCGCGTTAGTAGCCATGGTCGGAAGGGTGACTGTCGGCAAGAAGAAATACGCCGACGTGGAAACGCAAATGTGGCAGATGGTCGAGAACGCGGAAAAGTTACGCCTTGACCTGACGCGCGCGGTGGAGGAAGATGCTGCCTCGTTCCAGGGCTACATGACCGCCCTGCGCCTGCCCAAGTCCACGGAAGACGAGATCGCCGCCAGGAATGCAGCCATCGAATCTGCTACCCTGAATGCAGCCCGTGTTCCTTTCCATACTGCTGAAAAGACCCTGCAGGTACTTGACCTGGCGGTTACGGCGGCCACGCTGGGCAACCTGAATGCCATCTCGGACGCGGCCTCGGCTGCCAATCTGGCGCTGGCTGCGATGCGCAGTGCGATCTTGAACGTCAAGATCAACATGAAATCCCTGCAGGATCCCTCAACCGCTGGTTCTCTCATCGAAGACAGTGAACGTTTGCTGGCACTTGGTGATGAAAGAATGTCTAAAGTTGTGGAACAATTACGATTGCGCGCTGACCTATAGGAGCTGCACATGGGAATTAAAGCAGACCGTTGGATCGCCAGGATGGCACGGGAAAACGCCATGATTGAACCTTTTGTTGAGCATCAGGTTCGTGAGGGTGTGGTTTCCTACGGATTGTCTTCTTATGGCTATGATATTCGTGTGGCGGATGAATACAAGATCTTTACCAACGTGTATAGCGCCGTGGTGGACCCCAAGCAATTCGATACGCGTTCCATGGTGGATTTCAAAGGAGATGTGT
>DAONEZ010000285.1:0-1935 GCA_035403345.1 Anaerolineaceae bacterium | reverse complement strand
AAACTTCGTCACACCCACGGCAATTAGTTCCTCCAGGAACCCGGCTGCCAGCGGAGCCCCCACCCCGGGGTGAAGCACAGTTACAGACTCCCTGCCTTCACCATAACGGTAAACCGGGTGCCTGCCCATCTCTGAACGCAGGTGACCGATCTCTTTTAGCGAACCCTCAGCCACCAGGTTATCGATTACATCCTTAAAGAAACACAACACCCCGCGCGCCGGCACCAGGATGCCCACACCCAGTTGGAAGGGGTCCGGCATCAGAATGGATGCCCGGCTGTCATCAAATTCGAGAATGGGAGCTTGTTGAGTGTCCATGGTTTCGTATCCTAAAGCGGTCCAAATTTCGTCGCAAATTCCTTCAAGGCATCTTTACCAATCCAGCGTGCAGATGGAATTTCGCTCTTTGCCAATTCCTTCGCACAAGCCACCGCCTGTGCTCTCAAACTGCCGCGCTTCTTGCCGATATTACGCAGCGCCCAATTCACCGCCTTTTTGACGAAGTTGCGCGAATCATCCGCATACCGCTGGATCAGCGGGAAAAACGCCTCCACCTGCTCATCCGTAGCCAGAGGATCGTACCACGCCAGCACCGCCATGGTTGAAAACGCCGCACGCCGCACGAACTCTTCCTCACGCACAGCCCACGTTGGGATCACCTGCAGAATACCCGCCACATGCGCGAACAGGTTATCGCACACCTGGTCGCACACATCCCACGAGTCAAAATCCGCTGCCCAGGCATCCATCTGCGCACGGGTTACCTGCGCCGGATCATCCACCATGGAGGCCAGCAGGCGCGCCTCGTGCACACCCGAGTCCCACAAGCGTTGAGCCAGTTCGTGGTCGCGGATGCCCGCCGCCAGCTTGCGCAAGTCATAGATCGAGATGCCCAGCAGGTTCTCGCCGCGGATGCCGAAGCGCTGCTGCCCGGCGGCATTCTCCGTGTTGGCCAGCGCTTGCAGGCGATCCACCAATTCCTCATAGGTCACTGTGCGGGTCATAGCCGATCCATTCGATCCCTTTCACTCCACTGAAACGCTTCGCCATGGTTTCCAGCGCTTGCTCGTTGTTGTCAATCAATATGAACCGCCGCCCCTGTTCCAGGCAGGCCGCTCCAGTGGTGCCGCTGCCGGCAAAGAAATCCAGCACGGTGTCGCCCGGATTGGAGGACGCCGTGATGATGCGTCTTAGAATTCCCAGCGGCTTCTGCGTGGGATAGCCGGTCTTCTCCTTGCCGTTGGTGGGCACGATAGTGTGCCACCACGTGTCGGTGGGCAGCTTGCCGCGCGCCGCCTTTTCTGGTCCCACCAGCCCGGGCGCCATGTAGGGGATGCGCTCGATCTCGTCATAATTGAAGATATAGTTATACGGATCCTTGGTGTACCACAGGATGTTGTCGTGCTTGGGCGGCCATTTCTTGCGCGTGCGTGCGCCGTAGTCATACGCCCAGATGATCTCGTTCAGGAAACAGTCACGCCCGAAGATGCTATCCAGCAGTACCTTGCAGTAGTGCACCTCGCGGTAGTCGATGTGGAAGTACAGGCTGCCGTTCTCGCGCAGCACCCTCCGGGCCTCTACCAGGCGCGGCTCAAGGAAGGCGATGAAGTCATCATAATCATCCTGATATGCCTGCGAACCCACTTTCACCGTCTGGTAGCGCTTGCCGCTGAAACCGGTGCGGTCGCCCTCCTCGGATTGCTCGGTGCGCAGTTGCGTGCGCGCCTGCACCTTGCCCGTGTTGAACGGCGGATCAATGTAGATGAGGTCTACGCTGTCCGCGGGAATGCCGCGCAGCACTTCCAGGTTGTCGCCAAAATAAATGCGGTGATTCTCGGTCATCATTTGATTTTAGCCTGTTTTCCCAAATACACTCACAACGCTAATTAAAAGCGGAGCATCACCCGGGATGCTCCGCCTGACATATCTCTACAC
>DAONEZ010000284.1:0-1986 GCA_035403345.1 Anaerolineaceae bacterium | reverse complement strand
AAGTGGCAGGCCTTGCGCATGCTTGAGGATGCTGAGCAGAATAACTGGCTGTTGACCGGACTGATCTACATCGAGCCGGAGACTCCCACGATCTTTGATAAGTACAACCTGCCTGATACCCCCTTGAACCGGCTGGCAAATGACAAACTGCGTCCATCCCGGAAGACTTTTGACCGGGTCAACGACATGATGTTTTAACGAGACCTATAAGGTCTTTTGATAGATCCTGTGGGTTTTATTGAAAATCACTCTCAGGGTCTGCATATCAGATGCACTGCGGAAGTTGCGTTCCTCCACCTGGACCACTTCCGCTTTTTTCATACGGGAAGTGTAGAGCACTTTATCCAGTTCGCTGTAGAGAACTGCATTGCCACCCAAGCCCTGGTATTCCGGCAACAAACCGACGCCATTCAGGTCGAGCACGCGTGAGAATTTGCGCTCCACCAGGAGCATCAACCAACCAAATGGCAGCAGGTTGCCATGCGTCCGGCGCAAGGCGCGACTGATATCCGGATAGGAGACGATGAATCCGGCAATGTCATCCTCATGCAGGATGATCTTCAGGTATTTCGGGTTTGCCACAGCCACGATGTTTTCAACAAGGAACAGGAATTCCTCCGAAGTGGATGGGTAGTACCCGGGATTTTGTGCAAACGCCCGATGATGGACTTCTTCCAGCCTAGGTATCCACTCTTTAATTTCTTTGGTAGAAGAAAAATCTTTGACGTGGAAATTACCGCGAGCCAGAACCTTCTCGGCTATCTTGTGAATGGATTTATCCGGGTGTTTATCCAGGTAACCTGAGAAATAATCCGTGTACTTTTCATACCCCAGGGCTTCCAACTGCTTTGAATAGTATTTGTGATTGTAGGCAATTCCCATGGTAGGAGATTGATCAAACCCCTCCACCAACATACCAGCGCCATTGGAACGCAGGAATCCCCTGGGTCCCATAAGCTTATCCAATCCACGCTCCCTGGCCCAACTTTCAGCAGCGGAGAATAGTTCAGCAGCTATTTCTTGGTCATCCACAGCTTCGTAATAATAGAAAAAAGCAGTCTTTTCCTTGTGAAATTCACAATAGTTCCGGTTCTGCAATATGGCAATTCTCCCCAGGGTTTGCTTGCCATCCTCCGCCACCAGGAAATCACCCTCAGAGTGCTGGTAGAAGGGATGTTTGGCAGGATCCATCACAGTTTCGATCTCTCCCGGTAAGGGCGGAACCCAGTAGCGGTTCTCGCGGTAAAGGGCAAAGGGGATGGATTTGAAGGTACGGATATCCTGTTTATTCCCTTTATCAAGTACACGAATTTTCATCTGGTTACACCTCTTCGCCGATGGTGTGCAGCAAAGCCAGGTTGGGCAGGCGCATGGCTCCTACGGGGAAACCTGAGATCACCACCACCTGTTCACCCACTTTACAGCGTTGCGTGGCGCGCAAATAATTGTCCACAGTCACGACCATTTCTTCGAGGGAATTAGCGAAGGGCACCAGGATCGGCTTTACTCCCCAGAACAGGCTCAGGATTGGCAGGGTATCCGGTTCAGGTGTGAAAGCCATGATGGGAACCCGCGGCCTGGCTTTGGACATGAGCAGGGCAGTCTTCCCTGATTGTGTGAACACAACGATGTTCGAGACATTCCGGTCATGCGCCAGTGATTTGGCAGCGTTAGTGATTACCAGGGCATCATCCTGCAGGGCTTCGCGGGGATATTCCTCGGTGTGGCCCCACTGGTCAAGGTGCTTTTCGGCTTCGCGTACGATGGCGTCCATCATCCTGACGCTTTCCACCGGGAAACTGCCGGAGGCGGTCTCGCCTGAGAGCATGACGGCATCCGAGCCGTCAAAGATCGCGTTGGCCACATCGGAGGCTTCTGCTCTGGTGGGACGTGGATTATTGATCATGGACTCAAGCATTTGCGTGGCGGTAGTGACGATCTTGGCATGCCGGTTCGCTGTTGTGATGATCTCTTTTTGCATGCTGG
>DAONEZ010000283.1:0-2003 GCA_035403345.1 Anaerolineaceae bacterium | reverse complement strand
CCCCGCTGCAATCTACGACTGTCATGTGCGTGCAGCGGGCATGGTAGATCATCCAGTTGTCCCAACCGATGCGCCCCACGGCGAAGGGCGGGACGTCTGCGAACAATTCACGCGGGAAAACAAAGTAATCACTGCCGGCGGGCGGGTGCAATTTGGACTCGTTGCGGAAGGTCTTGAGGAAGTCCACCTGCCACTCAGTGCTGACGGGCAGGGGAACAGTGATGTTTATGTCCCAGCGCTGCCCCACCAGCAGGAACCTGCGTCGGGCTGTTGCTGCGATATCAAGCGTGGCGAGCAGGTCCGGGAAGAGCAGGATATCCGCGTTGACGTAACAAAGGTATTCTGCGTTGCTTTCCGCGCGCAGCCGGTTGAAGATGGAATCAATGCGCGGGGTGCCGGCCGGGGTGCGGGCCACGTCCGGGATATAGCGCACGCCGAGTTCACGGGCTGCCTGTTCCACGCCCTCTTCCTCGCCCACCAGCCATACTTCCACGCGTTCGCCCAACTGTTTCCAGCTCAGAATGGCGTTGCGCTGGATGGTGGCGAAGTGGGGGTTGAGGAAGGGTTTGGGGGTTGAAAAGATGGCCAGGCGGTTCAAGTGATCGATCCTGTTAAACAAGAGTTTGTTTTCATTCTAAAATTCAACAATTGAATACATCTCAATTCTACTATTAAATACTGCCGAACGGGTGTTCCTGCGATCAAATGAGTTCTAAGTGGGAATGAATTATAATCCTCACTGTAAATTAGCCTTATCGATATAAAATGAGCATTAATCCACCCATGGAGAGACCATGATGAACCAGGAAAATATCCAACGTGCACGTGAAGAACTTCGCCGAAGCTACCCTGATCTTCCCATCCCACAAACCAGCTACCTGGTGCTTTCCACCGCCCGCAGTGGTAGTACGCTCATGTGCCGGCACCTGACCGAGATCGGATACGGCCGGCCGATCGAAGCCTTCAACTCGAACGTCAACCCGCGCAAACGCCTCAACTGGGGCATTGATTACAACGACCCCTATGCTTTTATGAAGAAGGTCATTGAGTACCAGACCGTGAACGGCGTGTTCGGCATGAAACTCAGCCCCAATCAGTTCAACCTGTTCCTCTCCACGGCGCGCAAACTGCTGGAAGGCGCGCACATTGACCTGAACGATGCCGAGCTGCTCGAGGTGTACTTTCCGAACGCCAAATACATCCATCTGCAGCGACGCAAAAAGGTCAAGCAGGCCATCTCCTACGCCAAGGCGCTACAAAACGGTATCTGGCGCGAGACTTCCGACCAGGACGACGCGTACAAGAAATACCTCTTGCCGGCTATGTATGACCGCGAGCACATCGAGTGCTGTTTCGACGTGCTGATGACCAACGACATCTTCTGGCAGCAACTCCTGCGCGACAACCAAATCCCTCACCTGGTGGTGTGGTACGAAGACCTGGCTGCCGAATACGTGACCAAGATGACCGAGATCTACGATTTCCTGGGCATCACGGACAAGGAGGTCATTGCCCCGCCCCTGCGCAAGCAATCCAACAAGGAATCGGATGACTGGGAGCAGCGCTTCACTTCCGAGACGCCCTGGCTGCAGGACCCGCGCATCGCCAGAGCCTACGCGGAGAGCGACCTGGATACAGTGTACCTGGCCCGTGCGCGCATGCTCATGCTGGCGCGGGAGCAGCAGCGCTGGAAAAGCATGCCCGCCAACCACCTTAAGCCCATCCGCTCCTTTCTCTTCAAGGTCAAGCGCAAGCTCTCCAAAGCATAAGCATGAACGCAGCAGCCATTTCCACCGCGCGGGATTTCATTAGCCGCACATATCCGGGTATTCAATTGCCGCAGTGCAGCTACCTGGTGCTCATGTCTGCCCGCAGCGGTAGCATGCTGTTATGCGCGCAATTGGAGAAAGCGGGTTTCGGGCGCCCGGTGGAGGCGTTCAACTCCAATAAAAACCCCATGTTCCACAATGTGTGGGATATAGATTACTCCAATGATCACGATT
>DAONEZ010000282.1:0-2052 GCA_035403345.1 Anaerolineaceae bacterium | reverse complement strand
GGTGGGCGGCAAACGCAGCTTCTCCACGGCGGGGCTGGGCGGCGGCAAGGCCAAATGGTGGTTGTTACTCGGCCTGGCGGTGATTGCCTTCATGGGCTTGCAGACCGCGCTCAACTGGCTGTTCAAATTGGGCAGCCAACCGGATCTAAGCAGCCTGTATGCCCAGGGATCTGCCGCCGGCATGTCCGACTCGCTCTTTTCCGTGGTGCTCACCGCGCAGACCGTCCTGTTGGGACCATTCCTCGGGCTGCTCATCACTCTTGGTGAGGAGTACGGCTGGCGCGGCTACCTGCAGCCGGCGCTGACGAAGATGGGGCGCGTGCGCGGGGTGCTTCTTGTGGGCATCATCTGGGGCATCTGGCACGCGCCGATCATCCTGATGGGATACAACTATCCCAACCATCCCGTGCTGGGCTCGCTGCTGATGGTGCTGTTGTGCATCGGGCTGGCCTTCATCCTCGGTTTTGCTGTGCTCAAGGCAAAAGGCGTTTGGATCGCGGCCTTCCTGCATGCCCTTTTCAACCAGGTTTCCAGTTATTTCATGGGGCTGATCTACACGCCGCGCGACACGGCTTTCTCCTTTGGCATCGGACTGCCCGGCTTGCTGCTCATGGCGCTGGTGGTGCTGCTCCTGCTGCGCGACCCCGTGTGGCGCCAGTCTGACGATGAATCCGAACCTGCGGCCTACCCTCTGCTGGTGGCTGAATTATCCGATGATTTTGGAGACGCCGATGGAACTGACGGAAGCCACCCTCAAGCGTGACGGTTTCGATCTGCATTACTGGATCGGCGGCGTGCAGGATGCTCCCCTGGTGGTGTTCACCCACGGCGCCACCATCGACCACCACGAGTGGGACGCCACCCTATCGATCGTTGGCGCGCGCTTCCGCGTGCTGGCGCTGGACGTGCGCGGCATGGGCCTCTCGCGCCCGGCGGCCTTCTCCACCCCGCCCGCCGTGCAGGATATCGTTGACCTGCTGGATGAGTTAGAAGTCGAGCAGGCACTTTTTGTGGGCCATTCGCTGGGCGGCAACCTGCACCAGGAGTTGGTCTTCCACCACCCCGAACGCGTGCTGGGCATGGTCTTCGTGGACTGCACCTGGAACTTCCAGAAGTTGACACCCATGGAAAAGTTCACCCTCAAGATCGCCCGCCCGCTCTTCGCCCTTTACCCCTACCAGAAACTTGTTGACCTTTCGCTCTCCGCCACGGCCAATAGCCGCGAGGAGCAGGAGAAGTTGCGCCCGGCCATGCAAAGCCACACCAAGGCGGAGGTCACGGATATCATGATGGCTGCCACTGACTGCCTGCATTACGAGCCGGGCTACAAGATCAACAAGCCCCTGCTCATGTTCCTGGGCGACCTCGACCAGACCGGCAATATCCGCAAGGTCATGCCGCAGTGGGCGGCCGTGGAACCGGACTGCAAGCTGCTCATTGTCCCAGGCTCGCGTCACTCGCCCAACCTCGATTTTCCCGACCTCTTCCACCGCGAGTTAATGGCGTTCCTCGAACGGTTCGAGCCTTAACCAAATTCAAGAACATAGTTTCGACGTATAAAAAGCATCCGGCTCATAACAAGCCGGATGTCCTTAATTTAGATTTTTGTGTTTTTTGTGTTTTTCGTGGAGCTGTTCTTACCGGATCATGTCATACAACTTGCGCAGGTCCTCGGCGAACAGCACGCGCGGCACTGGGTAGAGCGGGTTGGCTTCGCGCAGCGCATTGTGGATCATGCCGGGCAGGTCTTCCTCGCGGATGCAGTCGATCTTTTTGGGAATGGTCATGCTGGCTTCCAATTCCCGCACGGCGGCAATGAATCTGCGCGCCTTTGCACCTTGGCTATCTCCGGCGTCGTTCAGCCCCAGCAGGTCGGCCAATTCCGCCAGCGATTTCTCGGCTGAGCTGCCATAGTAATCCAGCACCACCGGCAGCAGCACGGCATTCGCCAGCCCGTGCGGCACCTGGTAATAGCCGCCTAGCGGATGCGCCAGGGCATGCACGTAACCCACGTAGGCGCGGGTGAAGGCTGCCCCGGCCAGGAAGGAAGCC
>DAONEZ010000281.1:0-2152 GCA_035403345.1 Anaerolineaceae bacterium | reverse complement strand
TCCTGGCGGATTATGGTGTTCCTTCCCCAGTGGAATGGGGCAAGCCTGGCTCTTATATTCAGACCACCACCCGCTGGAAGGTGGAAGAAAATCGCAAGAAGAACGACATTGTCTTTATCCCGGTCGGCTGCACCGAGCTGCATGGTCAGCATCTGCCAAGTGCGGCCGATACGCTTTACGTCAGCGCGATCTGCGAAGGTGTGCGCCGCTTCACCGCGAAGCGCGGCGCGCCAGTGAACCTGGCGCTGCCCCCTCTAAACTACGGCGGTCATCCTTACCACCACCTGGGCATGCCCGGCACGGTTATCGTCCGCGAACATGTCGTGCGCGAAATGATGATCGACGTCATGCTCGGGCTGTGGAACGATGGATTCCGCAAGCAGTTGATCGTGAACAACCACGGGCAGCTGTGGATGCTTGAATCGGCTGTGCAGGAATTCCAGAAGCGCTATCAGTTGCCAGGTATCTTCAGGGTGATTGACTGGCACCGTGGTGTGCGTGAATTCTTCCGCCCGACCAATCGCGGTGGCCAGATGGGTACCAATTTTGTGCACGCGGACGAGTCTGAGACCTCCCTCAGCCTGCTGCTGCATCCTGAAATGGTGGATATGAACTACGCGGTGGACACCGAGGGCAAGAGTTATCTTCCTGAGGGTCACTACGACAAATCCGTGGACCCATTCGGGCGCCCCAGCCGCTGGTCCGAAGGCGAAGGTCACTTCGCGATCGAAATCGCCGCCACCCCGGAAGGCGTGGTTGGTAAGGCGAAGTCCGGCACTGCTTTTAAGGGCAAACGCCCCATGGCTGCGATTTTAAAGTACCTGACCCTCTGGCACGATGATGTGCTTGAGGCTTTTCCAGCCGGCAAAGTGCCGCCCGTGGAAGAAGTGACTTTGCGCACTGAAAAAGAAATGGAACCCTACCTGCGAGAGCCTCTGAGCAAGGGATGGAAACCGGTTTACGGTATTCCCCGCATCGGACAGGGAACAGAAGTTTAATTTGCGGTAACTCGAAAAGGAGAAATAACATGAACGGAAAAATGGAAGGCGTTACACTTGTCGCGGACTGGGACCCCAAACCCGGTTTCAAGCTGGGCGCGAAAGACATTGAAGGTCGGCAGACCTATTTAGGCAGCCTCGTTTGGCGTAATCCCCGCCTTGAGATCCGGGAATACAACATCCCGACCCCTGGCGACGATGAAGTGTTGATCGAAGTTAAGGCTTGCGGCATCTGCGGTTCGGATGTGCATATGGCCCAGGCAGATAAAGATGGCTATATCTTTTATCCCGGATTGACTGGTTTCCCGAGCATCCTGGGGCATGAACTCTCCGGTGTGGTGGTTGAAGCTGGCAGGAAAGCTTTCGACAAACGCACCAACAAACCCTTCAAGGGCGGCGAGGCAGTGACCACAGAGGAAATGCTCTGGTGCGCTCAGTGTAAGCCTTGCGCGGATGGTTGGCCAAACCATTGCGAGCGGTTGAATGAAATTGGTTTCAACGTCAACGGCGCTTTCACCAAGTACATTGTGGTTCCTTCCAGGACCATCTGGAGCCTGGAACCCTTACGCAAGAATTATGCGGAAAAAGACTTGTTTGTTGCTGGCAGCCTGGTGGAACCCACCTGCGTGGCGTACAACGCCGTGATCGAACGCGGCGGTGGCATCCGGCCTGGAGACCGAGTGGTGGTTTTGGGCGGCGGACCAGTGGGCCTCGCAGCTTGTGCCATCCTGAAACGGGCAGGTGCGTCCCAGGTTATCATTTCTGAAACCCAGGAAGACCGGGTGCAAATGGCGCTGAAATTAGGCGCAGATTATCATGTGAACCCACTCAAAGAGGATTTCGCAGATCGCGTCTTGGAGATCACGGGTGGAATGGGGGCTGACCTGTTCATGGAAGCCACTGGTTTGCCTGAAGTGGTTTATCCTGGAATTGAGCGCGTGGTTTGGGAAGGCCGAACGCTGAACAGCAAGATTGTTGTTACTGCCCGGGCAGAAGCAAAGATGCCTGTGGCTGGCGAAGTGCTCCAGGTACGCCGGGCTCAAATCATCGGTGCTCAGGGTCACTCCGGACACGGCACCTTCCCACGTGTGATCGAATGTATGGCCACCGGAATGGACATGACCACGATCAGCACCAAGAAGGTCACCCTGCAC
>DAONEZ010000280.1:0-2173 GCA_035403345.1 Anaerolineaceae bacterium | reverse complement strand
AATTTGCGCGAATTATGCGAATTGTAGAGAATTAAAGCAAAAACCCGGTTTGGATTTTCAAACCGGGTTGATTAATTACGTTGTCTCGACCGCACCGGGGAAATTGCCCGTGGTGCGATACCAGCGTTGGCGGCTCTCGTAGGCCAGGCGCTTGATCTTGAGCATCACCTGTTCGGCGGTCTCGCGCACAAGCTCGCGGTCTTCCTCATCACCGTGGAAGCGCATGGGCTTGCCCACGGTCACGTTGTACGGTCCGCGCAGGTACCAGTACCCGGGTTCCGATTTGCCCTTCACGGTGGACCAGGTTTTCCAGATGCGCTCCTTGCTCAGGTGGATGCCCACCGGGAAGACCGGCGCACCACTGGCCAGCGCCAGGCGCGCCACACCCGTGCGCGGACGGTGGAATCCGCCCGTGAGCGGACTGATGAGTCCCTCGGGGAAGATCATGATGGTATGACCGGCCTTGAGGTGTTCCAGTGCCTCGTCGATGGCCTGCTGCCCACAGCCGGGTTTCACCGGGATGTGCCCGGAGCGGCGCAGGTACTCGCCTAAAACGGGCACCTGGAAGAGTACATCGTTGATCATGATGAAGGATTGTGTCCCCAACATGGCGGCGATGTAAAACGGGTCGGTGGTGCTGGGATGGTTGGGAGCGATGATCTTGGCTCCGGCCGGGAAGGGGGACTTGCGGCACACATCCATGTTGAGCATGGTGCCCGTGTACGTCCTGACAACCGGTTTGGAAAGTCCGAACATCAATTTTTCAGTTAAAGAAACCATTAAGCAAAACCAACTTTCGTAATTTTTTTAGTGACTGTGCCCTATCTTACCGGGAATCAGAACCGGTAACATCGGCATAAAGGCATATTTCTGCCGGTGCTGAAGGACATATTCATGAGAGTGCCATTAATACAGGGAATATGACCAGTCAGATACTAAAGTTAACCCCTTTAAGGGAAAATGGTTACAGGTCCGGATTCGATCAATTGTCTGTTGAGAAGAGCTCGTTGATGTAAGGCGTCAGGATCTCAACCCAGCGCGCATACCCGCCCGCCAGCAGGTGCAGGTGATCGTTGGTGAGTTCATCGCGCAGCCCGCCTTTTGAATCCACAAACGAAGAGTGCAGGTCGATGTAGGTGTGTCCATAGATCTCGGCCAATTGTTTTAGCTGTCCGTTCAGGCGTTCAATGCGCTGGCGGTAGCCGCGGGCGCGCGGCAGCAGGGATTGAACAAAGATACGCGTGCGGGGGGATTCTTCATGGCACTTGTCCAGGATCTGGCTGTAGGTCCTCAGGATGGCTTTATCACTGCGGTACTCAAACCAGGGCAGGTCGTTGGTGCCGATGAGCAGGAAGATGGCCTTGGGGCGCGAGCGCAGGATATCCTCGATGCGCAGCAGCACACCCGTGCTTGTGTCCGCGTTGATGCCGCGGTTTTTGAGCGGCACGCCGGGGAAGAGCTCCTCCCAGCAGCCGCCGTCGGTGATGCTGTCGCCCAGGAAGACCACATCCCCCTCGTTCACGGGATAGCGGTGGAAGAAATCCACGCGCTGACCGTAGTGATTGTGCTCAATGCGTTCCACTACGATGCGCGAGAAGGCAAAGAAAGCCAGGATCACAATCAACAGGAGGATCAGGATATTCGTTTCCATACCAGCATTATACCAATGCGGGCAAAAAAACACCCTGGAGATTTTCCAGGGTGCGATCACGAGTAGAGGGCCTTTACGGTTCCAGGCAGTAGGGAATGGAGCTATCGGGAGAATCAGGCATCTCTGTCTCATCGTTCTCGTCGTAGATCTTCACCGCAGTGATCTGAGGGAACTGACTAAGGTTCTTCATGATCAACGCTGCCACCGAGTAAGCCGCGCCGTTATTGGCGCACACCCCGCCCAGGTACACACGCGCGATGCCATCCTGGATAGTCAGGTCGCGCACATGCGTGAAACCGCTGGTCCAGGCGCGGACTCCACCGGAGACCTCAGCCTGGTTGGGACCTTGGAAAAACAGGTCCAGCACGGCCCGCGGTAAGTCGCTGCCGGCCGGCACCTGGCGGGTGAATGCGTCTTCATACGGTTCAGTGCCGATGGCAAAGCGGTTCTCGTTCAAGAAATACACGGTGACCGACTGCATGGGCGGCTCGTTGGGCAGCAGGATTTCGATGGTGGGTTGTG
>DAONEZ010000279.1:0-2195 GCA_035403345.1 Anaerolineaceae bacterium | reverse complement strand
TCGCATCGTACCATCTCTGATCGATCTTTTCCGCGGAGATACCAACGAGGATGTCCGTGCTGCTGCCGCTTCCTTATTGGGGAAATTTGTCCTGCTAGGCGAATTGGAAGCCATTCCAGATTCCATCCGCATTTCAGTCGTCAACAACCTGATCGATTCCGTTGACGGAGAAGAACGTCCGCTGGTGAAGCAGCGCGCACTTGAATCGCTGGGATACTCAAGTCATCCGCTTGTTCCCACCATGATCCGCAAAGCATTCGAATCCAACGAAATATCCTGGATCACGAGTTCCCTATGTGCCATGGGCAGGTCTGCAGACGAAAGCTGGGCCAACCTGGTTGAAAGCAAGCTGGATTCTCCGGACGTGGAAGTACAATTTGAAGCCATCCGGGCAGCTGGTGAACTTGAACTTGCCACCTCGCGGGAAAAGCTCATCGACCTGCTGGATGAGGAAATTGAAAACGATGACAACAGGCTGGCGGCCATCTGGGCACTCTCGCAAATTGGCGGCGAGGAGGTCAAGGACAAACTGGAGACTCTTCTCGAAAAAGCCGGGGACGAGGAAGAAGCTGAGTGGATCGAAAAAGCCCTGGAAAACCTGGAATTCTCCTCCTCAATGGATATGGACATGCTGGATCTCTCACGGGATCATAACGAGGCGGATATCAACTTCGATGATTCCATGTTAGGCGAGGATGACGAGGAGGATGATGAGGATTCCGAAGATATCGACGACGAAGATGACTTCGACGAGGATGAGTAATTGCCCAAAACGCAATCTGTCTTTCGGAAGTTGGTGATCCTGGCCCTGCTTATTTCTTTTTTGGCAGTGAATTCCTCAAACGCCAGCGCACAAACTGTTTCTTTTGTAACCGATGTAACTTCCAAATACCAATTCGGGCAGCAACTTGAGATTACCGGCCAACTCCTGGATATCAACGGGTCCGGGATGGTGTCGTTGATATTGCAGCCCGAAAAACAAGCTTCAAGACAAATCTCGATTACCCCTCAAAGTGACCTGTCATTCCAGGTTAAATATGATCTGACCGCTGACCCGCTTCAGCCCTTTTCCCGCATCTATTACTGGTTCCAGGCGGAACAAGCCGATGGAACAGTAACCACCAGCCCTTCCTTCTGGTTTGATTATTTCGACAACCGCTACGAATGGAAGACCTATTCGTCCAAGTTATTCAATATCTATTGGACGGGAGAGGACACAAACCTCGGACAGGTGGTAAACGATATCGCCAAGAATGGATTGGAAAAGGCCACACAGATCCTGCCGGTTGCCCCGCAGGTTCCCATCCCCATCTACGTGTACCCGAGCCTGAAGTCACTGCAGGAGGGTCTGTCTTCCTCCCGGCAGGAATGGATAGCGGGGCATGCCTCACCCGAGTTGGGAGTGGTATTGGTTTCCACTTCACAGGATACAGATACCACCTTCGATCTTGAACGCCAAATTCCACATGAATTAATGCACATCCTGCAATACCAGGTCATCGGCTCTGATTACGACAACGCCCCTGCCTGGCTACTGGAAGGGCTGGCGACCTCATCTGAAACTTACCCCTATCCTGAACGCGATCGTGCCCTCATCAACGCGGTGGAACAAGGAAGGCTGCTCCCGTTCAGTACGCTCTGCCAGAGTTTTCCATTGCAGGCGGAGCAAGCCACCATTGCCTACGCGCAGTCAGTCTCATTCACCGATTACATCCAGCAGATCTACGGATCGACAATTTTTGAAAATATGCTTTCACTTTCCAAAACTGGTCTATCCTGTGATCAACTGGTCAAGCAATCCACCAACCTGACACTAAACAAACTAACCCGCAATTGGCTGACCACTGAATATCCCGGTCAAAAAGCAGTCAGAACGTTTCCGGGTATTACCATTCTGTACGCCTTCCTGGCAGTAGTCGTTGTAATCGGTCTATTCCTTCTCATTCGCGAGATTCACAGGAAACAAAGCCATGAACTTCCCAGCTAACTCAGCCATGCAGCGCGTGCGTGTGATCGTCAGCGGTCATGTACAGGGCGTGGGATTCAGGTATTTCGTCAAGGAAAGTGCTGAGTCCCTGCAACTCACCGGTTGGGTGCGGAATATGACCAACGGAAATGTGGAGCTGCTGGCCGAAGGCGACCAGGAAACCCTGCAAACCTTCGTAAACCGCGTTCGCCAGGGAAATGCGATGAGT
>DAONEZ010000278.1:0-2221 GCA_035403345.1 Anaerolineaceae bacterium | reverse complement strand
ATTACAGCATCATTATTGCACGAAAGAATCAAATAATTACTTCTATCCTGGAAGATCCTTTGACTGGTAGATAAACCATCACAAAATTGCATTTAGTCGGTATGATTAATCTATGGAAAAATTAGCGGGTTTTCTTCTTCCTGGAACACTCTTTATCCTCACTTTGCTGCTTGGTTTTTGGTTGAAAAGGTTGGCCAGGCCCTATAACGGACTTTTGTTTAATGCTCATAAGTTGATCGCCCTGCTGGTTGTTGTGCTTACAGTGATCCAATTCGTTAGATTACTACAAGGATCACCTCAACAAGCTGTGATCATAATTCTGCTGGTTGTTGCAGCCCTGTGTGTGATCGTGCTTTTCGGTAGTGGTGCAATGATGAGCGCTGAAAAACTGGATTTTGACCTGATGCGGACCTTTCACAATATCGCGCCGATCATCCTGGTGATTACGCTCGCTTTATTGATTAACCTGGTTCAGTAATTCCAATAACCCGCCCGAAAATACTTGTATTAATAGGAAGATGGATTTGCAGTCCTAACGCTGTATACAATCGACCCGGTGATATTTACCGGGTCGATCCTTCGTTATTCAGAAGAAAACTTGTCTATCGATGTCAGCCTTTATTTGACGCTGACATCCAGTTCGTATGTTTTTTCGGGCGGCACTTCGGTTTCCCATCCGCGATGGTAGATAAGCGTGAGCCGGGTATCTCCGCTTTTCAAAGCCTCAAATGTGAAAGTCATCACGCCACCGGCACCCATCAGCTTGGAATCCGACTTGTACTCCATATCCCCCACCTGTTTGAGTACCGCCGGGTCATACTCCAGCAGTTCCCAGTTGAACCCGGTGGTCGGGTTGCCTTCCAGCGAGATCTGCAGCTTCTGACCAACTTCAAATTCGACCGTTTGTCCGTTCATGTCTTCACCCGCTTTTAACGCTTTCGCGCCTGCCAGGCCGCATGCTGACAGCAGCACTCCCATCACTGCCATGCAAACAATAAGGTACCGTTTCATTTCTACCTCCTGCCATCCTTAGCTTGATATTTAGACGAAGGCTGCCTGGATATGTTCCTGAAGGGAGAAACTCGCAACTAAAGAACGAGTACCAGGAACCACAGGATGGTGGAAAAGAAAACCAGCCACTCCACGAATGGCAGACGCCAAAAACGCGGACGGCTGGGGTGCTCGCCGGGATCCAACGCCTCCCCTTCAGCATCCCCTTCCTTTTTCTTCCAGGCCGGGTCAAGCAGAAAAACGGAATAAATAATCACGGAAAGGAATCCAAATGCCGAGACCCACATGTTGATGATAATTTCTCCGCGGGGCTGTGCGAAAATCGCAATGGTGAACAATAACACGGTTACCAATCCGGAACGGAAATAGGTCAGCGCCGCAGCGGTGTGCGGCTTGATCTTGTTCATCGGGAAGATACCCACGCATATACATGCCAGCGCTGCCACCAGCCCTGATACCATCGCCAGTTTGGCCCAGACAGAATGCAGGAGAAAGCCCAACCCGACCATCATGGGCAGGAACAATATTCCCGCGATGATCATACAGGTGTTAAAAACCCACGCCAGGCGCGAGACGCCCACCTCCCCCAATTCAGAGATGAAGTGGTTGAGCAGCGAATAACGCTCACCCTGCGTTCCCCGGTAGGTCAGCGCGGTGATCACGATGCCGGACACCAGCACAAACACCCCTGCCAGTGTGGTTATTGGATATACTAAGTTGAGAGGATTAATGAATGGCATGGCTGCATCTCCCTGTTACTTTCTAATTTTATGCCATTCTGAGTTTATCGTTACTTTGTTGGAGGAATGATGTACAACACACTCGCCAAGAATTACGACCGCTTCGTCAACTGGGAGTCCCGCCTGGCATTCGAGCTGCCGTTCATCGAAAAGCAAATCAACCTGCTGCGAAGCAGCGCAGGTGCGCCGCTGCGCATCCTGGATTCTGCCTGCGGCAGCGGCATGCATGCCATCGCCCTGGCGCAGCAGGGGCAAGTGGTAAGCGGGGCGGACCTTGTGCCGCAGATGATCCGCGTCAGCCGGCGCAACGCCCGCTCAGCCGCCGCCAGCGTCGAGTTCAAGACCGCGGGCTTTGGCCAATTGGCTCTGACCTTTGGACGTGAGATTTTTGACCTGTTGCTCTGCCTGGGTAACTCTTTACCGCATGTGACCAATCAACAGGACCTTACTGCCGCATTGGCGGACTTCGC
>DAONEZ010000277.1:0-2252 GCA_035403345.1 Anaerolineaceae bacterium | reverse complement strand
CGGCTGTTTCTGAATTCGCCGGTATTCCAATCCTGGACCTGCGTGCCCCTACTCTAACCGAATATCAGCGTATCACAAAGCGCATATTCGACCTGGTGGTTGTTGGCTTCATTATGATCTTTGCCCTACCTGTGATGGCAGTCATCGCATTGCTGAGCCTCATTTTTGATGGACGCCCGATATTCTATTTTCAGAATCGTGTGGGTGAAAACGGAAAAATCATTAAGATCTATAAATTCCGCACCATGGTTAAAGACGCAGACAAACTGCTGGAACAGGTAGCCACCAAAAACGAAAACGGTGAAATCGTATACAAGTCCAAAACTGATCCGCGTGTTACGAAACTGGGAAAATTCCTGCGCCGCTTCAGCCTGGACGAGTTCCCGCAATTTCTCAATGTGCTGCGTGGGACATTAAGCCTGGTCGGTCCGCGCCCTGAATTACCTGCCCTGGTGGAAAAATATGAACCCTGGCAGCGCGCACGTTTCACCGTGCCCCAGGGACTCACCGGGTGGTGGCAGATACACGGGCGCAGCGACAAACCCATGCACCTGCACACCGAAGAAGACTTATACTATGTCAGCAATTACAGCATTTGGCTGGACATCAGCATCACAATCAAAACCATATGGATCATCTTGCGCGGTAAGGGCGCATATTAGCGCTTACTTTTCCAACGTTTCCAGGTACTTCGCATCCTGAATTGCCGCTGCGGCACCCATGCCGACAGAAGTGGCTACCTGGCGATATTCCGGGTCAGCCGCTTCACCGCAGGCGAACACACCCGGCACGGAAGTCTCCATTTTCATGTTGACCTTGATATACCCGTGCTCGTCCATTTCCACCTGGTCCTGGTAGATCCCGTTATTGGGCTTGTGTCCGATGAACACGAATACCCCATCGGTAGTTAACTGCGTTTTCTCACCTGTTTTCACATTCTCAACCAGTACCGCAATCACCTTATCCTCACCTTGTATCTCTTTTACCACTGAGTCCAGGACGAGTTGGATCTTTTTATTATCGTGGACCCTGCTCTGCAGCAGCACTCCAGCGCGGAATTGATCACGCCTGTGTATGATCGTAACTTTGGTGGCATAACGCGTGAGGAACAACGCTTCCTCCAGCGCGGAATCTCCCCCGCCGACAACGACCACTTCCTTATCCTTGAAAAACCAGCCATCACAGGTCGCGCAGTAGGAAACCCCCTTTCCGGATAACAGCTCTTCACCGGGGACATTCAACTTCACAGAACTTGCACCCGTAGCAATAATCACACTATTGGCCAGGTATTCCTTGCTATAGGTTTTGATTCGTTTTGGAGTTGAGAGCAGGTCAACACTCTCAACGTTATCATATTCCATCCGGGCTCCGAAGCGTTCCGCCTGCTTCTGCAACAGGTCACCCAGGGCAGCTCCGCCTACACCATCGGGAAAACCCGGGTAATTCTCGATCACGTTGGTCAAGGCAGCTTGTCCGCCTAACTGCATACCAGTGAGCACAAGCGGATTGAGTTCAGCACGTGCTGCGTAGAGCGCTGCAGACAGTCCGGCTGGGCCGGAACCAAGAATGATGACTGATTCGATCGTTTTATCTTCCATTTTTACCTCTAAGAGTTTACGGATTTATCTGTGATCGCCAGGGCTTTGTCAATAACATCAAAGCCTTCAGCGAGTTGTTCGGTTGTAATGATGAGCGGCGGGATCAGGAGCACCAGGTTCCAATGCGTGTACAGGAAAACCCCATTATCCAGCAGGAACTTTTTGATTGCGTTCATCTCAGGACTGGAGGCACCAAACGGAGCCATCGGTTCCCTGGTGTGCCGGTTTTTGACCAATTCGATAGCACCGAACATACCAATGGAACGCACTTCACCGACGGACGGGTGGCGTTCGGTCAGTTCGGCCAACATTTCAGACATGACCACACCGGTTTGTTTGGCTTTTTCCACCAGATTGTCCTGTTGCATGACCTCGATCGTGGCAATGGCTGCCGCCAGGGAGATGGGATGACCGTTGTAGGTTAAACCTCCCTGGAAGACCTTGTCATTGAAGGTTGCGGCAATCTCGGGCTTCATCGCAACCGCGCCCAGCGGGGCATAGCCCGAGGTTAATCCTTTTGCCATGGTCATGATATCCGGTACTACGTTCCAGTGGTTCACCGCGAACCACTCGCCTGTCCTGCCAAAGCCGGACATAACTTCGTCGGCGATCATCAGGATGCCGTGTTGGTCACACAGCTGGCGCAACCAGCGC
>DAONEZ010000276.1:0-2283 GCA_035403345.1 Anaerolineaceae bacterium | reverse complement strand
CCTCGTCCTTGGCAGCTGGCAGGGGGATGATTGCCTTGGCCAGCATCTTGAAGTCGTGCACCTGCAGGCTGATCTCGCCGGTGCGCGTGCGCACAAGGTTGCCCTCCGCCTGGATGTAATCGCCCAGGTCAAAGTGGTCCTTGAAGCGCTGCATGGTTTCTTCGCCTAGCTCGTTGACGCGTAGGAAGAGCTGGATGCGCCCAGTGCCGTCCTCGATGTGCGCAAAAGCCAGCTTGCCCATCGTACGTACTGCGCGCAGCCTGCCGCCCAGGATGGCGGAGAGACCCTCGGTGTTGCCGGCGGCTTCCGCTGCCTCAAAGCGTTGGATAGCCTCGGCGCAGGTCTGGTTTACCTCGGCTCGCGTGGGGTAGGGTTCCACCCCTGCTGCACGCATTTTTTCGATCTTTTCCAGGCGAATCTTTTCGAGTTCTGATAATTCCATCTTATACCGTCCTTCTAAATCAGGAAGCCTGCCCTGGTGAGTATCGGGGGCAGGCCTCTGTATCTTTCAGAGAGTGGATCAGCCCTGGACTTTTGCGGCGTGACCCCCGGGAAGCAGGTTATTGCACCTTGATCACCTTAACCAGGTAGGCACCTGCCGGTGCATCCACCTGCACTTTATCTCCCGCGCGCTTGCCCATCAGGGCTTTGCCCAGAGGGGACTCGTTGGAAATCTTGCCTTCACCCGGGTCGGCTTCAGCCGCACCCACGATGGTGTATTCTTCCTTGTCCGAGCTGCCGTCTTCCTGGATCACCACCTCGTTGCCGATCTGGATGGTTTCCTTGTCGATGGTCTTCTCGTCCACCACGCGTGCGGTGGCCAGCAGGATCTCAAGTTCCTTGATGCGTCCTTCCACAAAAGCCTGCTCGTTCTTGGCGGCTTCCAGCTCCGCGTTATCCAGCAGCTCCCCGCCTTCAATGGCTTCATGCAGCCGATCGGCGATCTGCTCGCGCTTGGTGGTGCGCAGGAAATCAAGTTCATCCTGCAATTTTTCATAGCCCTCTGATGTCAGGTAAGACGTAGCCATTTTTTCCCTCAAACAAAGTGATGGACAAAAAAACTTTTTGTAACAACCCACGAAGTTATTAAGAAAAACACTCCATTAGGAGCGATTTAAATGGGAATAGAGTTTCTGTCTGTTCCCTCGGATGTTCAAATACTATATCATAGTTTAAAACCAATTGCAAGCGCCAATAAACACATCATCACGGTCAAGAATCAACCGGGAGCGCTTTGGCTCCCGGTTGTGTAATTTATTCCTATGGGAGGTGTTTCGCGCCTTCTCGTAGCGCTTCATAGTTCTTTGGCAGCAGCTTCTGATGCCGCTCCGGCAGATGTCCCTGGAGCGCTTTGTCAATTGCGTCCAGCGGCAGCACCGGCAGGGCTGCCAGCATCGCGCCCAGCAGCACCATGTTGGCCATGCGCTGGTTGCCCAGGCTCTCGGCGATCTCATTGGCTTTCACGCTGATCACCTTTATATCCGTGCGAGTAGTTTTACGGTCCACCATGGAGTCATTCACCACCAGCACGCCACCGGGTTTGACCAGCGGTTCATACTTATCCAGAGAGGGCCGGTTCATCACAATTGCCGCCTGAGGATTGCTCACCATGGGCGAGCCGATCTCCTCATCGGAAATCACAACCGTGCAGTTAGCGGTTCCGCCGCGCATTTCGGGGCCGTAGGAGGGGATCCAGGTCACTTCCTTGCCCTCATCCATGGCAGCGTACGCCAGCAGCTGCCCGCCGAACAGCACTCCCTGCCCGCCAAAACCTGCGAAGATGATCTCAGTCTGCATGTGTCTCCCCTTTCCTAAAATCTCAGGTTGGCGACAGCAGAGTGCACTTTATAGTCGCCAATCGGGTAATACGGCACCATCTTCTCGGCCAGCCAGTTCTGTGCTTCCACGGGGGTCATGCCCCAGTTGGTCGAACAGGTGGAGAGCAATTCCACCATTGAGAACCCCAGCCCGCGGGCCTGCACTTCAAAGGCGGTGCGGATGGCCTTCTTGGCCAGACGGATATTCTTGGGATCATGCAGCGAACGCCGCACAACATAGGAAGCCCCGTCCAGCGTGGAGACCATTTCCGCAGCCCGCACCGGGAAACCCTGGCTTTCCACATCACGCCCGTTGGGCGATGAGGTGGTCTTTTGCCCGGGCAGGGTGGTAGGAGCCATCTGTCCGCCGGTCATACCGTAATTGGCATTATTGAGGAAAATGACCGTGATGTTCTCTCCGCGCGCCGCAGCATGCACGATCTCGCCTGTGCCGATGGAGATCATG
>DAONEZ010000275.1:0-2286 GCA_035403345.1 Anaerolineaceae bacterium | reverse complement strand
GGGAGTGACCCGGTACACATACCTGCTGTTTCATCATAAAAAGCAGTCAGGTCAATTGGAACCTTAAAAAATCCTGATGCAAATTCCGGCATCCCCTGTTGCGCATAGGATTAGCAGCCAGCCGCTCGATTCTTTCATCTTTGAAAGGTTAGACAACTACTTCCCTCACAAGTACCCTGCAAAACACCATATGTGGGGGTATGCGGATGTTCCCGTGCGCACTAGTTGGGATAAAAAAAATCAGAATTGTAAATAGAACAAAATTCAAATCTTAAGTTTTTTTAAGATTTGAAATCTTAAAAATAAGGGAAGTTTTAAGCTGGCGTAGGGTAAACAACTTGTTACCTCCCTTCCTTTCAGGTAGAATACTGTCATAAGTTTTTACGGTGCTTAGTTGACGCACCGATCAGGCCTACGAAATACCAGGAAAATTGAAAATTTATCGCGCAGGAGGATGGGCAACGCCATACCTCCTGACTAATATACGGGAAAAGGCAGGCAAATGAACTCTCAGCAGGCATGGCAGGCAGCGATCGGGCAGCTCCAGATGGAGATGTCCAAGGCTTCCTATGACACCTGGGTGCGGCCTGCCGAGTTGCTGAATGTGACCGACAACGTCTTCACCATCGGTGTGCAGAACGCCTATGCCTGCGATTGGCTCAAATCCCGCCTGACCGCCACTGTCAACCGCCTGCTCAGTGGGCTGATGGAATCACCGCAGCAGGTCAATTTCGTTATCTGGCATAAGGATTACGAAGCCCAGCTGGACGCCAGGTCGCAGCCCGAATCGCTTCCGCTGGGGCTCCCAGCTGCGCAGCTGGAATCCCCGATGATCAACAACCGCTATAACTTTGAGAATTTCATCGTGGGTTCCTCCAATCGCCTGGCGCATGCCGCGTGCATGGCCGTGGCGGAGAACCCGGCCCAGGCCTATAATCCCCTGTTCCTCTATAGCGGCGTCGGACTGGGCAAAACCCACCTCTTGCATGCCATTGGCAACTATTGCCGCGCGCACGGTCACCAGGTGCTCTACGTCTCCTCGGAAGAATTCACCAACGACCTGATCAACGCCATCCGCACGCATACCACCCAGGCTTTCCGCGACCGCTACCGTCGCATTGATGTGCTGCTCATCGATGACATCCAGTTCATCGCCGGCAAGGAATCCACCCAGGAAGAGTTCTTCCACACCTTCAACACCCTGCACGGACAGGACAAGCAGATCGTCATTTCCTCGGACCGCCCGCCCAAGGCCATGAACACCCTCGAGGAACGCCTGCGCTCACGCTTTGAATGGGGGCTCACCGCTGATATCCAGCCGCCTGACCTTGAGACGCGCATTGCCATCCTGCGCTCCAAAGCCGAGCGTGCTCGCCACAACGTGCCCCACAGCATCCTGGAGCTCATCGCGCGCAGTTTCCAGTCCAACATCCGCGAACTGGAAGGCGCTCTCACACGCGCGGTGGCCTTTGCCGAATTACGCGGCAAACCACTCAGCGAAGAACTGGTCAGCTCCGCACTCACCGACCTGCTGCCCCAGCGTGCCTCCTTTGAACCTGCCCACGTGGTGGACGTGGTGGCTTCCTCCTTCGGCGTGCCCCCCGAGCGATTGATGGGGCGAGACCGCACGCGTGCGATCGCCCTGCCGCGCCAGGTGGTCATGTACCTGCTGCGCGAAGAAGCCAACGTGTCGCTGCCGCAGATCGGCCAGGCCATGGGCGGACGGGATCATACCACCGTCATTTACGCCTGCGAAAAGGTGGCTGACATGCTGGAACGTGATGACCGCTTCCGCCGCCAGGTACTGCAGATCCGCGACCAGCTTTACGGCCGGGCAGTATCCTGATAATTTTCCAGATAAATGGATAAAACTCGTCCAAATATTTCCTGAAAGGGTGATATAATTCTCGTCGTAATAACAGGAATCATTGAGCAGGTTTGTTTGAAGTTGAAACACGATGTTGTGCTGCTAAAATCATTATTCCGGGTTTTCCGGGGATTAAGTTCTACAACAAAAGGATTTTCTACGCGACACCTTGCCTGGTGATTTCACCGGCAATTTTTTAATTCAACACTCATCCGCATTTGCAGGGGAGACCTTTCGATGCGGTTAAAAGATTAGACAAAAAAGAAAGGTTTTTTGTAATGAAAAAACATGAAAATACTCAACACCCTGCCAAGGGCACGTTGAAGATTATCCCCCTGGGCGGCCTGGGGGAAGTTGGCGCCAATATGATGGTGTACGAATATGACCAGCAGATCCTGGTGGTGGATACGGGCTTGATG
>DAONEZ010000274.1:0-2336 GCA_035403345.1 Anaerolineaceae bacterium | reverse complement strand
TCCGGGCAGCCGGAGAAGGATTATGCCATCTGGCCCAAGGACTTCGCCGTCACGTTGGATACTCCCGCGCCCAAGCTGTTTATCCTGCGCGCGGACGATGAGGCAGATATAGACCTGTTGATGGGGTATTACCCCAACGGCTACCTGATCCTGCACGAAAACACGCAGCAGGAGAAGAGTTTCTATTCGTTTGTGGTGCCGCCGGGGAATTAAAGATCATCCGCGAATTCGCGCGAATATAAAAACATAATTAGAGCGTATTTCATGTAGGGTGGATTGAAAATGGAATATCCATCAAATCTATAAGGATACTGATAACTCATTTCTGCTGTAAACATAACAAGTTCATCCATTTTCAATCCACCATTTTGTGATTTTTACGATAATGGCGGGCTGAAGACCCGTTTCCTTTTAATTCAATTTCCACAAAGTCAATCGATTATTCAATCCCATCCAACAATAAAAAGGGTGGGTTGAAATCCCAAAGCAGGTTGATGTTCACGTTTTGAGGATTTATGGGATTTCAACGCCAACCTACAGCCAAAAATCTATTGATAGAAGATATTGCGTCTTTAACTTACGATCTTTTACGGCTCGCGAATATTGCGTCCCCGAACGTTTTTTGTGAGAGGGATTGCGGGATGGGGTTTATCTCACCAGCCTCAAATAATACTGGTACCTGTCCCCGCGGTACAGGATCTTGACAAACTCCACCGGCTTGCGCTCCTGCGAGAAGAGCAGGCGCTGATTCAGTAGCAGCGGCGCACCGGGGTCGATCTCCAGCAGGTGGGCTTCTTCGGGTGTGGCCAGCGTGACTTCCAGGGTCTCCTCGGCTTCTGTGGGGATGACCTGGAATTTCTCCTGCAGGATGCGGTAGAGCGATCCAGCGGCTTGCATTTCTTCAAAGGAAATGGTCTGATCTTCGCGCAGGGCCAGGTAGGAGGTCTGCAGCCCAATGGGCACACCGTCGCCCAGGCGCACGCGTTCGATGCGCAGCACGGAAGTGCCCGCGGCCAACTCCAGGCGCTGCAGGATCCTGGGGGAGGGCACCACGCGCTCCAGGCTGCGGATGACCTGCCCGGGCTGCATGCCGCGGCGAATGAGGTCCTCGGAGAAGCTGGTCAGTTCCATCAGCCCTTTTTGCAGTTTCTGCGGCGAGACGAAGGTGCCGCGCCCGTGTTCACGATAGAGGAAGCCCTGTCGCACCAGGGCATCGATGGCCTCGCGCACCGTGGTGCGGCTGATGTTGTAGAGCACTTCCAACTGGCGCTCGGAGGGGATGGAAGCGCGCGGTTCCCATTCGCCATCTTCTATCTTTTGCCGTAAAATAGAAGCAAGCTGGTAATACTTTGGAACGGCGTCGTACGGATCGATCGTTCTTGACATTTGTTTTAGAAGTGGTATGATATTTGTGTTACTGGTAATGTGGTCACTACCAGTTACATTATGCGACATTTTCAGTCGAAAGTCAAGCATGGAGCAGCAGGGCATGGGTTCGATCTCAGACCAGGAACTGCATGAAATCGTCAGCCGCGTGGTGCGCAAGACACTGGGCGGCGTTGAACCCGTTCCAGCCGCCTCCCCGGTCCCTCAACCCCAGCCTGTGATTCCCGCAGCAGCCTCCGGGCAAAAGACGGTCGCCATCGGCACCGACCACGGCGGGGTGGATCTCAAGCAGGTGCTCATCGCCGACCTGAAGGAAGCCGGATACGCCGTGATCGACTGCGGTACGAACACGAAAGACGCGGTGGATTACCCTGACATTGCCCTGGCGGTTGCAAAACTGGTGGTGGAAGGCAGTGCCTGGCGCGGTGTGGTTATCGACGGGGCCGGCATCGGCTCCTGCATGGCAGCCAACAAGGTGCCGGGCATCCGCGCAGCGATGTGCTATGATTATGCTACCGCGGTGAACTCGCGTGAGCACAACGATGCCAACGTGCTCACCCTGGGCGCCGGGCTGATCGGCGTGGCGCTGGCCAAGCAGATCCTCAAGACCTGGCTGGCCACCGAGTTTGGCGGCGGGCGGCATGCCAAGCGCGTGGACAAGATTATGGCGATCGAAAAGAGTACTATCAAGGACGGTAAAGTCTCATGACACTCGATAAGAAAACCATAGAGACCCTGGTCGAGATCATCACCCGCGAAGTGCTGCTGGCGATGGCTGAACAGGAAGAGAAGGGTAAAGAGCCGCAAGGCGCCACCTGCGTGGTGGAAGTGGCCAACGGAGTCAAGGTCAAGACCTGCTTCGACAACGCCGGGCACGTGGTGAGTGCCGGCGCGGAACGCCTGACCTCCACGGTGGGGGTCATCCCCGAGGATGTCTCCCTGGCGCGAAT
>DAONEZ010000273.1:0-2359 GCA_035403345.1 Anaerolineaceae bacterium | reverse complement strand
TCACCTCCGGGTTGGCAGCCATCAATTCCTCTGTAGTAAGTCCATGACGGGCGGCGATATCAAAGAACGTGTCCCATTTCTTGACCTCGTAGATCTGCGGGGTGAGCGTGATGGTGGGCACGAGCGTTTCAGTTGGTTTGAGCGTGGGTGCAACGGTGGGAGTCAACGTAACAGTGGCAGTGTAATAAGGGGTCAGGCGCACCGGGGTGGGCGTGACCGGCTGGGCTGGCTCGGCGGGGGCCGCGCAGCCTGCCACGAGCAGGATCAACAGGAAAGTGAATAGGAATTTCACGAGTTGTTTCATCATGGGCATTATACTCCGCGCGTCACCCGGCTGGCACGCCCTAAACCTGCAGCGCAGCTTTCAACTCTGCCAGGTCGCGCAGGATCACATCCGCCCCGGCCTTGCGTAGTTCCTCTTCAGTGCCAAAACCGCATAACAGTCCCACTGTCTGGGCTCCGGCGCGCTTGCCTGCCAGGATATCCACGGTGGTATCGCCGATCATCACGCAATTTTCCGGCAGCAAGCCCATCTTTTCCACCGAGTGCAGCACGGGGTCGGGGAAGGGCTTGGTATGTTCGCAGGTCTGTGAAGTGACTACGTTGTGGAACAAGGTCGAAAGCGAGAACTGATCAAGAAAGCGCCGGGTGGAGCTTTCGTCCCGGGCACTGACCACGCTGATGGGGTAACGGACAGCACAGGCTGGTAGCAGCGTATCAGCGCCTTGCATGAGGATGAAGTGCTTCTTCGGGTGGCGTCTACGCGCCAGCCATTCAAACAAATGCGCGACGTTATCATCCAGGCTCATGCGGTCTGCCCAATAGTACAGGCTGTTCATGGGGCTCTCGCTGGCCATTACCAGCCAGCGGGAAAAGCGGGTTGGATCACCGCTGCGGAATAAAAATCGCAGCGGGCGCAAGGCACGCGCGATGCGCCCCACGTAGGCATCGTCCGTGTCGCTTAGCGTACCATCCACGTCGAAGCACAATCCCTGAATCCGCGCCAGGTCAAGCGGCATGGCTACCCCTGAAAGTCCGGCAAGAGGGTGAGCGCAGCATCCAGTACGGATTGGCTGGAGCCGAACACCCACAACACGCCATCGGCATTCTGGCGCAATGTGATGCTGCCCTCGCTCTTGGTGGTCCAGTTGACGACGGAATCACTCTTCTGATCGGGGATGCCCCAACGCGACAGGCCGTATCTCACAGCCAGGTCGAAAAATTCATTCTTATCGGAGCGGGTATCCCAGGTGCTCTGCCAGACCAGCAGGTAGTCGCTGGAATCGGCTTTGTTGTAATACACATACGTATCTCCGCCCCACCCGGCTGCCGCTGCTTTGGAGGTATCGTCGTCCATCTGGAAACTGGCCGACCGCCCGGATGAGAGAATGAGATAGGTGTACCATTCGCCCATCACGTTGCGTTCCTCTTCCGTCCAGCCCTCGCCCAGCTTGCTGGTGAAATCAGGCAGATCCACTACCACCGGCTTATCATCCGGGTAGCTCTGCGGATGCATGATCTGTTCAGTGGTGACGGGCAGGTTGGCATAAGCGGCGGTGACCCCATCCCAACCGTCCGCGTCATACAGGCTCTGGACGAACGCCAGGCCTTGCTGATAGGGGAAGAGGAAATCCTGTTTCATGTAGGCAGGTGCGGAATCATACACCGGGCTGGAGTAAGTGCTGTAGTAGGACTGGATGTCCTGCCTGTCCTGGTTGGTGCCATACTTCATGAACCATTGCTGCTCGGTGAGGGAGGAATCCCCCTCGATCAGGGCGGTCACGGCCGCGCAGTATTCCGTATCCTTTTCGCAGGTATCATCATCCAGTTTGAGCTCCTTCTCCATGTCATAGTTCTGGTCCTGGAGCACATGGTTAAACTCGTGCGCGTAGGTCATGCGCTCCACCCCGCCGAAACCCTTATCCGCAATGACATACATCTCCTTGGTCTCATTGTCGTAATAGCCGGCGATCTGCTCGGAGTACAGGCTGATGTAGAACTGCTTGAGGTCAAAATCAGGCGCGAGCAGCCCCAGCACGCTCAGCTCCTGCACGTCCTTCTGCATATCCTCGTCGGTGTAATCCTTGAAGAAATCATTGACCACCTTGTCCTCGAGCTGGGCAGGGGTCATCAAGGCGCGCTGCAGGTCGGTCTTGAGGGACAGCCCGCGAATGCCTGAAACCTGCTCCTGGATCTTGTCCATCTGAACTTCCACGGATTGCGCAGGGGCAGCGGTGGATTCTGAGGGCAGAGTGACCGACTGCGTGGGTGCGACGTAATTCTTTTGCGCACGCAGCAGGAAATAGCCGCCAACGATAAGCCCGGCGCTGATCAACACGCAGCCGGCGACGATGAGAAC
>DAONEZ010000272.1:0-2380 GCA_035403345.1 Anaerolineaceae bacterium | reverse complement strand
TGGAGGAGAAATGAAGATTAAACGTTTACTCATCGGGTTGGTCATCCTGGCATTTGCTCTCAGTGGGTGCGCCAAAGCTGTTGGCGGTAGGGATTATGCCAAATCGGATATGGCTGTATCGGAAAGCGCACCAGCTATGGAGGCTCCCGCTCCTGCAGAGATGTACCAAAACAGCTCTGGTGGAGTAGCAGCCGGAGCAGAGGTGATCAAGCAAATGGTCATCAAGACCGCTGACCTGTCCATCGCCGTGGACGACCCGGATGCTGCCATGTCCCAGATCGAAAAGATGGCTGAAAACATGGGCGGTTACACCGTCAGCTCAAACCTGTACAAGTCCCAGACCTCATCGGGGCTGGAAGTGCCCGAAGCGATGCTGACCATCCGCGTGCCGGCCGAAAAACTGGATGAGGCCATCGAAAAGATCAAAGCCCTCACCGGCGATCCGAAGAAATTCACACTTTCGGAAAATATTTCAGGGCAGGATGTAACCCAGGAATACACTGACCTGCAGTCCCGCCTGCGCAACCTGGAAGAAGCTGATGCAAAATTAAGTGAGTTCTACAAAAACGCTCAGAACACCGAGGATGCGCTCGCCATTTATGCCCAGAAGATCCAGATCACCGAGCAGATCGAAGTGCTCAAGGGTCAAATCCAATACTACGAACAATCAGTGGCAAAGTCCGCCATCAGTATTCGCTTGCAGGCCAAGGAATCCATGGCTCCGCTCACCATCGCCGGCTGGCAGCCCTCGGGTGTTGCCAAGAAAGCCCTGCAGGCACTGATCGACTTCGGCAAAGGCTTTGTCAACTTCATCATCTGGCTGGGCATCTTCGTCCTGCCTGTGGTGCTTGTCATCGGTCTACCGCTCTTCTTCATCATCCGCGCCCTGGTGCGCCGCAATCGCCGCAAGCAGGCCGCCAACCTGGAAGCCCTCAAGCGAGCCATGCAGGACAAGCAGCCTCCACTGCCGCAGTAATCTCCAGTGATTGTTGAAGGGGAGGTTCATGAACCTCCCCTTCTTTTTTTCCTTCGGATACAACGCCGAAATAATTATTTTTACTCCTGTTATTTCCCCCAGCACATCTTAACCTGCGCAAACCCATCCACCTTCACCGGGACATCATAAAGATGGTGGTTTGGTAGGGGCAATTCATGAATTGTCCCTACCAATTCATGTGCTCCGTTAACCTCAATTGATGAGAGTTCTCCCGGAAGAAGTACCACAACCCTTCCTTCAGCAGTCCGTGGCAGGCGCAGGGTGAATAGGACCTCGTTGTCATCGGGCTGCCAGTCCGCCAGTTCGATGCCCTGCGAGATATGCAGGTTGCTGCCCAGGTAAGCCGGCTGGTCTTCTTCCACCCGCCTGGCAGCCAGCAGGATGCAGCCGTGTGCTGGAATGGTCATGTTGATCGCCTTCCCGGCAGCCTCCAGGCGATGAACCTTCCCGCTCCAGAACTCCCTCGCATAATATGTCCCGTCCTCGAGATCATAATCACCCGAATTCAAGCTGATTTGCACCGGCTGGTCGCTCCAATTGAAGCGCGCCAGCAGGTGCCGTTCGCCACACGGGTCGACCAGGTCCAGGCGCAAGCGCTCAGGCATGGTGGTATCAAAGCGATCCAGGATGCGCGCGCGTTCCGTGATCACCGGCAGCAGGCGCGAGGCTAGGTCCAGGCGCTGCGGATCCAGCCCGGGCAGGTCGTCCGAAAGCAGCAGGCTGCCGCCCGTCAGGGCGATCACCGCCGCCAGTGAACGTACTTCGTCTTCAGTCAATTTCGTATCCGCTCGTACCAGCAGGCAATCCGGGTCATTAATCCACCAGTGCTGATGCAGGTCGAAGCGTGTGAGGATGTCGTGAATGGAATTGCGGGCACAAGGAACCGCAGGTTCATCCTTCAGAAACACCTTGATGCCGCCAAACTCCGGGTCCCAACTCCCGCTCACGTCCGGTCCGATGCGCATGCAATCCACCAGGCCCAACCCGGACCCCAATGGCAGGCCGCAGCCCAGCAGCATCACCTCCGGTCCGACTGCCTGGCGGATAGCCTGCATGCCCGCGCGCAGCACCTGGGCTCGCGTTTTGGTCGGGTCGCGGAAAACGCCTTTCAACGCCGCGGCGTACAGGAAATCAAGTTTAAGGTAAGGATAACCCCACTCATGCGCAGCCGTGCGCACCACCCGGCAGGCATAATCCAGAGCCTCCGGTACGGTCAGGTCCAGCCCGTGAAACAGCGCGTTCCAACCCAATCCTGCATTGGCAGGCCTGCCGGTGCTCGTGCGCAGCACCCAGTCCGGATGCTCGGCAAACAGCCTGGATTTGGGGTGCACGGCAAACGGCGCCAGCCACAAGCCGGGCAGCAGTCCCTCCCTGCTGACCTGT
>DAONEZ010000271.1:0-2449 GCA_035403345.1 Anaerolineaceae bacterium | reverse complement strand
CCTTGTAGACAATGATGAAGAAGAGCACAAAGGCCGGGATGATGCCAAGACCGCCCAGGATGATCCCGATCAGGCTGATCCAGAACCACATGAACAATTTTTTAAAGGAAGCGACTTCTGGATTTTCGTACACCGCGGCGGGAATGGCCGGGGCAGGCGGGGGAACCGAGCCCAGCAGGGAGGCGAGCGGGGTCTGGCCGATCAGTTGCCAGGCAGCCATGCCGGTGGTCCAGACCATGGTCTTCTGGGTGATGGTTCCGGCAGCGACAAGTTTCTTGATCTCTTCCTCGTCAACCGGTCCGACTTGCTGATTATTGAGCGTGTAGTACCACATGGTTTTCTCCTTTTTGTATGAACGAAATGATTCTGTGTTTAATTATTATAGGATATTTCCCGCGAATTGAAACCTAAAGAATGCTTATTCCGGGTTAAATTTCACTTTTTGTCG
Source organism: Anaerolineaceae bacterium (assembly GCA_035403345.1). GTDB lineage: Bacteria > Chloroflexota > Anaerolineae > Anaerolineales > Anaerolineaceae > UBA6107. The sequence goes on along the minus strand of DAONEZ010000271.1, from coordinate 2,001 downwards.
TTCGGATTTCTTTCTTGACTGAACCTTTTTGACCTCCAGTCTTTTTTGTCGTGAGGCAAGCGTGGGTTTGGTCGCATGTCGGGGTACCGGCGCGCGGGAGGAGCGCTCCAATAGCGAATAATACCTTTCGATGGCATCCGCTTTGTTCTTGTCCTGCGAACGGTAGCGGCGGGCATCGATCACCAGCCAGCCGTCAGCCGTCATGCGTTTGCCGGCCAGGCGCTTGAGACGCAGCTTGTGTTCGGGGGATAGCGAGGGTGAGCTCTCCACATCAAAGCGCAACTGCACAGCCGAGGCGACCTTATTGATGTTCTGACCGCCCGGGCCGGACGAGCGAACGTAGACGAATTGCAATTCATCGTCGGTTGGTGTGGGTGTAAAGGCGTTATCCATTGATCATTTCCTGGTCCGGAAGACAAAACCACCGGCACAATTCTTTCATGGGATATACGTGAAATTCGCTTCTAAGTTGCTCGTATCTTTTCACCTTATACATTCTACAGTTTTCCTCCCTCTCCGGTATATAATCTATTCAAGCAATTCACTAAATAACCAAGAGAGAGATTATGAACAACAGCACAGAAGACGATTTTTCAGTAGATGAACTGCTGCAATTGAACCGGCGCACCCTCAGCGCGGATGACCTGAAGAAATACGAAGGCTATATGGCAGAGATCTTCTCCGCACTGGGGATGGACCTGGATACCCCTTCCACGCACGAGACCCCGCGGCGCTTCCTGGAAGCCATGATCGAATCCACCAGCGGTTATGACGGCGATCCGAAGTTGATCAAGTCGTTTCCGCGCGAGTGCCGAGGAGAGCCGGACTGCCGCCTGAGCCAGGTGATCGAGGGCCCCATCCATTTCCACTCGCTGTGCGAGCACCACGTCTTCCCATTCTACGGCGAAGCCTACGTGGGGTACGTGGCGGATGAGCGCATCCTGGGTATTTCCAAGCTCACCCGCCTGGTGCGCCTTTATACCAAACGCTTTGCTGTGCAGGAGCGCATTGGCTATCAGATCGCGGACACGCTGGAATCCCTGATGAAACCCCACGGCGTGGCGGTCTTCCTGCGCGCCAAGCATATGTGCGTCGAAATGCGCGGCGTACGCGAGATCAGCCCAGCTACGCGCACCACTGTTTTCCGCGGCGTGTACGCCAACGATCCGGCCCTGCGCGCGGAATTCCTCAACGTGTGTGGCATCATCAAATAACAAACGACTACTGATCTGAAAGTTATTCGTAATAAATAAGCATAAAACCAAGACCCTGTTGTGATTAACAGGGTCTTGGTTTTATTATTCTTCTTCGTCCAGCCCTTGTGAGTCGTGGCAGCCCTCGCCGCACACTTGTTCCCACTGGCGTCCGTCCGCTGCCAGGAACTGGTGGCTTTGTGCCGGACCCCAACTGCCGGGTTTGTATTCCAGTGGCGGCGGAGCTGAATAATCCAACCAGCCGTTGATGATAGGGTCGAACAATTCCCAGGAGAGCTCGGTCTGGTCTGCCCGGGTGTAAAGCGAGGCGTCCCCGCTGATCACATCCAGCAGCAGGCGTTCGTAGGCTTCCGGGATGGATTGCGGACCAAACTCGTCACGATAGTGGTAATTCATATTGACCGAGCGGGTCTGCGCCACCGTGTCGGGCACCTTGGCCTCGAAGCGCAGGTGGATGCCCTCGTCTGGCTGCAGGCACATGGAGAGCATGTTAGATGAGCCTTCCAGGTCGCCGTTCATGGGGAAGATCATGTGAGGTGGTTTTTTAAACTGGATGATAATTTCGCTGACCTTGTCGGCCAGTTTCTTGCCCGATCGCAGGTAGAATGGCACGCCCTGCCAGCGCCAATTATCAATGAAGAATTGCAGCATGGCATAGGTGGGGGTACGCGAGCCGGGCTGCACGTTGGCTTCCTGCAGGTAGCCGCGGTATTGCCCCACCACCGAGTGCTGCTGCACCTCGGCGGCGCGGATGGGACGGATGGCGCGGATGACCTTGAGTTTCTCA
>DAONEZ010000270.1:0-2512 GCA_035403345.1 Anaerolineaceae bacterium | reverse complement strand
TGGGCTTTATCATGCCCTGCCCTCCAGACCGGCATACCGCGCAGCAATTTGCCATCGGTGTCGTGCTATATGACCTGTTAGCCCCCAAGTGGCAGCATTACCGCTTGAGCCGTGAGAAAATCCTCAGTATTTGCCCACAACTGGACAAACCTGCATTGAGCAAGGGCTTCCTTTACTACGACGCAGCCATGGATGACGCTCGCGTGGTGTTGCGTGTTATCCAGGAGGCTGTGGCTGCCGGAGGCACAGCACTCAATTATGCCAGGGTCGAATCGCTGCTGCGCACAGCAGATGGCCGGGTGTGCGGGGTCGCGCTGCACGATTTCTCCCACAGCGCCCTGGGCAGCCTGGAGGTCAAGGCTGGTGTCGTCATCAATGCCGCCGGGCCTTGCAGCGACGAGATCCGCGCCGAACTGGGAGCAGCCCCGCGCCTGCGCAAGCTGCGCGGTTCCCACCTGGTTTTTCCAGCCGCGCGCCTGCCCCTGCCGCACGCGGTCACGCTGCTCCATCCTGATGACCGCCGCGCCATGTTCGCCATCCCCTGGGAGGGCTGCACCCTGGTGGGCACCACTGACCTGGATCACAAGTTCTCCCTGCATGCCGGCGAACCTTTCACCACCCCTGCCGAAGTGGAATATATCCTGCGCGCCGCTGACGCAACTTTCCCCAGCCTGCACCTTTCGAGGGCTGATGTGATCTCCAGCTTTTCCGGATTGCGCCCGGTGGTCAACACCGGCAACCCCGACCCTTCAAAAGAATCACGTGAACATGTGGTCTGGGAAGAGAACGGACTGGTAACCATCACTGGCGGCAAGTTCACCACCTTCCGCATCATGGCCGAAAAAGCCCTGCAGACCGCCGTGCAGCAGCTTTCCCGCAAAGTGGATTTTTCCACACGCAAGCGCTATTTCGAGCGGCTTCCAGGCCTGGATGTCGTCAAAGGGCTTCCAGACGAGGATGCCTCTTACTTGCTTGGGCGTTACGGCGATGAAACCCTGCGATTACTGCAAGCCGCCCGGGAAGGTGAAAACGAGCACATCGCAGAGCTGCCTAACATTTGGTCGGAATTACGCTGGGCTGCCCGTACCGGCGCAGTGGAACACCTGGATGACCTGCTCCTGCGGCGCGTGCGCCTGGGGATGCTGCTGCCGGATGGTGCGCTCCCAGAAATAGACCACATCCGGCGCATCGTCCAGCCCGAGTTGGGCTGGGAGGATCAGCATTGGGCAGCCGAAGAAGTCCGCTACCGGAAGATCTACAACCGATTCTATAGTCCTGCTCCAACAGGATACTAAATCAATAGCGAGGGAAAAATGGCGAAAACCAACAAATTCAAACCTGCCTGGTTTGACGAACCCACTCCCGCGGGCACCTGGCGCTCGCTCTTTAAATGGGGTGACCCGGCCGGATTCAAGCATCCAAACAGCGGCCTGGTCAGGCTCATCATGGAAAGGTTCAACCTCACCCTCGAGGACCTCTCTTCGCCGCGCAATTTGAGCCTGGAGAAAGTGGAACTAGACCTGCCCGTCACGCTCGAGCCAGAGCATATCCAGGTCTTTGAGCGCATCTGTGGCGCGGAGAACGTGCTGCGGGATGCCTATGCGCGCATTCACTGCTCATACGGTTACGGCATGATCGACGCACTGCGCCTGCGTAATAAGATCGTAGAAAATGTGGTTGACCTGGTGCTGACTCCACGCAGCGCCGGGGAGATCCAGGAGATCATCCAATATTGTGATGCTCACCGCATCCCCGTGTACATTCACGGCGCGGGTTCCACCGTCACGCGAGGCAAGGAAGCCGTCCGAGGCGGTATCTCCCTGGATATGAGCCGCCACATGCACCGCGTGGTCGAATTCAACGAGACCGACCAGACCATCACAGTGGAAGCCGGGATGACCGGCCCGCAACTGGAAGACCTGCTCAACCACGCCCCTGAAAAACTGGGTGCAAAACGCCGTTATACCTGCGGTCACTTCCCGCAGTCCTTTGAGTATTCCAGCGTGGGCGGCTGGGTGGTCACGCGCGGCGCGGGGCAGAACTCCACCTATTACGGCAAGATCGAGGACATCGTGATCAGCCAGGAATATGCCACCCCGCGCGGCCCGTTCAAGACCTGCGCCCAGCCGCGCAGCGCCACCGGCCCGGATTTCGACCAGCTCATGATGGGCAGCGAAGGGGCGTTTGGTGTGCTCACCTCCTGTACCTTGCGCGTGTTCCGCTACCAGCCGGAAACCCGCCGACGCTACAGCTATATGTTCAAAACCTGGGAAGATGGCATGGCCGCCTGCCGCGAGATCATGCAGGCTGAGTTCGGCTTCCCTTCCGTCTTTCGCCTCTCCGACCCGGAGGAAACTGACGTGGCGATGAAGCTCTATCACATCGAAGGCACCCCCGCGGACACTGTGCTTAAAACCCTGGGCTATCAGCCCATGCAAAAATGCCTGCTGCTGGGGCTGACGGATGGCGAGCGCAACTTCTCGCGCAACGTTAACCGGCAAATCCGACGTAT
>DAONEZ010000269.1:0-2529 GCA_035403345.1 Anaerolineaceae bacterium | reverse complement strand
AGGAGATATTCAGCCAGCACGGGCATAACAGCCACGGCGCGCGCGACTGCCCAGTCATATTTTTCGCGATAGTGTGGATCATTTCCCAGGTCTTCGGCGCGTGAGTTCAGCACCTCAACCTTGTCGAGGGCCAGTTTCTCCACAATATGCTGACAAAAATTTGCTTTCTTGCCGACTGATTCCACCAGGGTGAGCCTCATGGTGGGAAATGCGATCTTGAGAGGAATCCCGGGGAAACCGGCTCCACTGCCGATGTCGATCAGTTTTCCGGGTGCGGGAGATTGAAGTTCGCGCACGGCGGTCAACGAATCCAGGAAGTGTTTGGCGCGGATGCCTTCCACATCACGGATGGCGGTCAGGTTAAAGCGCTGGTTCCACTCCAGCAGTTCCTGCTCATAAATGTCGAACTGCTTGAGCTGGAGAGGTGAAAGCGTTATGCCGGACAGGTGAAAAGCGGCGGTTGAAAAGTTATCCATAGCAGCAGAATTATACCAATGCTTGTTGGTTCTGTATTTCAAAGGACGAAATGTGTCTGGACAAGAACTTTACCCTTGACAGGTGTTCAGTGCAGTGTTAAGATTTTCAGGTAATTAACCCTAAGAAAGGAGCGCATGGACATGGTTTATTTAGTCAACACAAATAATATGTATCGCACCCTTTGCCTTGCCGGTATCGGTAGTGTTCCTTGTCGTAATGCGCCTGGACCAAGGTAAGACCAGTATCTTTTGATTCGTCAGGTCACGGGTGCATTGCAGAAGCCCCGTGATTTTTTGTTAAGCAGGATCGCGGGCACTCGACGCGATTTTTCGTTTTTCTTTGAAGGGAGGCAATTTTTATGGAAAGGACCAGGAAAGGCCCATGTCGTTGTGCAAGTCCGCACGGTTGATGTAACACCAGAGGTTTTGTAAGGCAATAAAAAGGAAGAGGCCGAAAATGTTGGATACACTCATGAGAGTCGGCGCGCATCGAATTGAATACTTTGAGAGCAGGTTCCCTGGAAACCCGCAGGCGTTTGGATTCTATATCCGTGGAGAGAAGGATCCCCGCGATGTATTTTCAAGGGATGCCAAGTATCAGTTGTACTCGGGGCTGATGCTCATCCACTCCAAAGGTCAGATGCAAAACCTGGCCGGGATTTACGTGGATGTGGATGCATTGGATAACCTGAAGCGACCGGCATATCTGCAATTTAAGCAGGACCTGTTGAGCGGTTTATTCAGGCGCGTGTTTGTGCTGGATGAATCTGCACTCTTAGGGCAAGCGGCAGCGGAAGCTGACCTGATGGCTCTGTTTTTGGAGTCCGGCGGTTTTGAGTTCATGGTGTGCAAGAATGATGATTGCGTTGCCATCGACCTTCCCGCAAGGATCATGGATAATAATTATGGATAACATTGTGCAAGGAGCAAAAATGGACACTCGATCATTATTTGAGGGCAGCCTGGTGGTTTGGACCAGCCTCGATCCGGAAAAGGATGCCGCTCAACTTTCAAAATGGACATTCGACCCGGAGTTTGTCCGCCATCACTTTGACGGTGTTTATCGGCCTTACATGGTCTCTGAGATCAAGAAAAAATTCAAAGAAGATCTGAAGAAGGCTGATGAACGTCGGCAGCAGTATTATTTTGGCATCCGCGAAAAAGAAGGTGAACGGCTGGTGGGATTGCTGCGGTTTGCCTGGGTGCAGGCGGCCTTACAGTACGCCGGGTTGGTTCTTGATTTTGAGGATGAAACCCTGGCAGAGAAGTACTTTGATGAGACGTTGGAGATGGCCATGCGCTACGCGTTCATGGAACTCAATCTGCATCGTTTGTACGTGGTACTGCCGGGTTTCGATGTAGACGCCATCGGTCGATATGAACAGGCCGGGTTCTTGCGCGAGACGCAGCGTCGTCAGGCCCGTTTCCGCGATGGGCAGTATTATGATGAATTGATCTATGCCATTCTAAAGCCAGAATGGAAAGACCGCATCAAGGAGAAACAACAATGAAAACCAACTTTTTTAATGGGAGACTGGTCAACCTTGTCCCTTTGGATATGGAGAAGGACCTGGTTTTATGGGAGAAATGGGACCGCGATAGTGAATACAAACGGCTGCTGGATGACATTCCGGCTGCCCAATTCAGCTCAAGCCTGATCAAGGAATACATCGAAAACAATACCAATGATGGATCCCTATTCATGGTGCACACCGTCAGCGATGACCGGGTGATCGGTTTCATCGAATTGGGCGGCTACGATTGGGCTGATCGTAACGCCTGGGTTGGGATTGGCATCGGTGACCCGGAGTACCGCGGAAAAGGGTATGGCACTGAAAGCATGCAGTTGCTGTTGGGGTACGCCTTCAAAGGATTGAACCTGCACCGGGTTAACTTAAATGTGTTCGCCTACAACAAACGCGCCATCCGATCATATGAGAAATGCGGATTCCGTTACGAGGGCACGCAACGCGAGAGTATATATAAGGAAGACCAGCGTTGGGATGTCATCGATATGGGCATCCTGCGATCGGATTGGGAACAATTCAATCAG
>DAONEZ010000268.1:0-2529 GCA_035403345.1 Anaerolineaceae bacterium | reverse complement strand
TGAGGATGCGCGCGCCGAAACCGGTCATCTTGCCCGAGCCGTCGCGGATGGGAAACATGATGCGGTTGCGGAACTTGTCATAATAACCGCCGCTATCGCGCTCATTCACCAGTCCTACTTCCTGCAGTTGAGTGAGCGCATACCCATTGCCGTTCAAGTGATTGATCACTGCCTCATAAGAATCCGGCGCGTACCCCAGCTCGAATTTCTGAATGCTCTCCATATTGATACCGCGCTTGAGCAAATACTCCAGCGCTGGCTTGCCCTGGGGAGTTTTTAGCAGTTGAAACTGGTAGTAACGCACGCTTTCTTCGAGAATGTTGCGAAAAGCCTCGAATTGGTACTCTTCGGCTTTGCGTTCCGGCGTCAGGGGTTTGAGGGTCACACCGGCGCGCTGCGCCAGGTATTTCAAAGTTTCGTTAAAGTCCCAGCCCTCTCGCTTCATCACGAACTTGAAAACATCCCCGCCTTCGTTGCATTGACCAAAGCAGCGCCAGGTGCCGGAATCAGGGAACACAGCAAAAGCCGGTGTTTTCGAATTGGGATGGAACGGGCAGAAGCCGGTATAACTTCTTCCGGAACGGCGCAATTTCACCGTTTCGGAAACAATGTCGACAATATTGAGCCGATCCTTGATCTCATCAACCGCGGTCATCTTGCCCTTATTTTAATGCAGAACGAAATCGCGCAAGTGCAGCCGGGAAACAGTTCGGCTTAGAACCCTTCCAGTGCCGAGAGGTCAACCGTGCCTTTAGCCAGGGCTGCCAGGCGCTGCAGCAGGCCCAGCCGGTTGTTGCGCACATTTGCATCCTCAGCCATCACCAGCACTTCCTCGAAGAAGTGGTTCACCGCCGGGATCATGCCTGCGAACACATTGAGGAGGTCATTGAGCTCGCCCTTGACCGGCAAATTCCCTTCAGCCTTCAGTACCGCCTGGTAGAGCTCAGTCTCGGCTTTTTCAGCAAACAGGGATTCCTCGACGAGGTAAGTGACCTTCTGGTCGCGGGTAATGCGCACGCAGCGCGCGAATGCCGGCAGGATGGTGTTCCAATCCGGACGCGCCACCCATTCACTCAACGTACGCACCGCGCGGTACACGCCCGCCGGGTTGTTACTCTGTTCCGCCAGCACGGCTTCCACCACATCGTAGCGATAGCCCGCATCCGTGAGCGAGCTGCGCATGCGACCTACGATGAAGTCAAAGCAAGCTTTGCGGTCAGCCGGGGTCATCGGGATGGGCAATCCTTGTTCCACTACGCTCATCCACTTACCCAGGTCAAAATCCAGGTCGTTTTCCGACAGGAGCTGCACCAATCCAAGTGCTGTACGGCGCTGGGCAAAGGGATCCTTGGTGCCGGTGGGGGCCAGGCCGGCCGCAAACAACCCGACCAGCGAATCCAGGCGGTCAGCTATGCCAATCACCAGTCCGGTCTTGTCCGCCGGGATGTGATCGCCGGCAAAGCGCGGCAGGTAATGCTCAAAGATAGCCTGGGCTACCCGAGGGGGCTCACCCGAATGGACGGCATAGTAGCGCCCCATCACACCCTGCAGCGAGGTCATTTCCACCACCATGTGCGAGACCAGGTCTGCTTTGCACAGTTTTGCCGCTCGCAAGGCGGCTTCCTTCTCGGAATCGGTCAGTTTCAGCTCATCCGCCAGGGGAGCCGTGACGGCTTCGATGCGGCGCGATTTATCCAGCATCGACCCAAGTTTGTGCTGGAAGGTCAGCGTGCCCAGGCGTCCGAGCAAATCCTCCAGGCTGTGTTTCAGGTCTTCCTGGATGAAGAAGTTGGCGTCAGCAAAGCGTGCCCGCACCACCTGTTCGTTCCCATCGGTCACCACGTCCATGCCCTGGCTGTCACCGTTGCGGATGGTGATGAAATATGGCATCAACTTGCCGTCCGGGGCAAACACAGGGAAATAGCGCTGGTGTTTTTTCATCACGGAGATGAGCACTTCCGGCGGCAGGCTGAGGTGTGAAGGGTCAAACTTGCCCAGCATAGCCGTGGGGGCTTCCACCAGTGTATTGACCTCATCCATGAGGCCCTCATCCAACAGCTCAGCGGCGCCAACCTGCCGGCAGATAGCCAGGGATTGTTCGCGGATGGCGGCTTTGCGCAGCTCAGGGTCGACCAGGATGTGCTGCCCGGACAGGAAATCGCGGTATTCCTGCAGGGAGTGAACTGCCTTTGATTCAGGCTCCAGGAAGCGCAGCCCGTGTGTCACGTTCCCTGCCGTCAGCCCGGCAAAGGTAAATGGGATGGACTCTGCACCGTAGAGTGCCAGCAGCCAGCGCACCGGGCGCGAGAAGGCCACGTTGGTGGCATTCCAGCGCATGGTCTTGTCAAACTTGATCCCGGCCGCCAGGCTGGAGAGTGCTTCAGTGAGCACATCAACCGCAGAGCGCGTCTTTTCCTTCACCAGGGCTGCCACGTAACTACCGCCGTCTATCTCGCGCGTCACCAGGTCACTCACCTGCACGCCCTTGCTCTGGGCAAAACCGATGGCGGCAGGGGTGGGCTGACCCAG
>DAONEZ010000267.1:0-2564 GCA_035403345.1 Anaerolineaceae bacterium | reverse complement strand
CACGCCTGTCACAGATGGCGCGCGCCACCGGGATCCATCTCATCATTTCCACCCAGCGCCCATCCGTGGACGTGGTCACCGGGCTTATCAAAGCCAACTTCCCTGCCCGCGTGGCCTTCATGGTCGCGTCGCAAACTGACAGCCGCGTCATCCTCGACCAGCCCGGTGCAGAGCGCCTGCTGGGCCGCGGGGATATGCTCTTCCAGGCTCCGGATGCACCTGCCCCGGTACGCTTGCAGGGCGTGTACGTTTCCGATGCCGAGATCCAGCGCCTGGTCAACGCCTGGCGCCAGATCGCAGCCGAGCGCCGCACAGCGGGGGAGGAGCAGCCGCGCGACATGTCCTTCGAGATGCTGCCTGCCGGAACGCCTCTCAAGCAGGGTTCATTTTTTGGCGATCCATCGCTGGATGGGGACCCCATGGTCAAGGAAGCCATAGCCGTGGTGCGCAGTTCCGGCAAAGCCTCGGTTTCAATGCTGCAGCGCCACCTGCGCGTGGGCTACAACCGTGCCGCCCGCCTGATCGATACCCTGGAAGACATGAAGATCATCGGTCCGCAGGAAGCCGGCATGCAGTTGCGCCAGGTGCTGGATTACGGAGACTCCACCGCCCATTCCAGCGATCCCGACTAACGTGAACTTCTATCAATTCACTCCCGGTGCCTGTCGCCGGGAGTTTGCATTGTGAAAACAACGGTATCTTATCCACTAATTACCGCAGTTAAGCGCTTGCCTTTTCCTGGATTACATTGTATTCTTTTCATACGCATATCATCGCACCTCACAACCCAGGAAGGCTCGTATTACGAAGAAGCATTTGTTCTCCCGTCTGTTGATCGCAGGTATTGTCTCTTTGTTCATCGTTGGCTGTAACGCAATCCCGCAGGCTGTGCGCAACATCTTCGCAACCGACACACCCACGCCGACCAATACCGCCACTTCCACCTCCACCCCCACCAACACGCCTACGGCCACTTCCACGCCGCTGCCGGCTGTGGATTTCGAGTCCTGCTCCTACAAGCGTTACTGTGAGCCCATCAAGAGCATCGGCGAGTTCATCCCGGAAGGCGCGCAGGTGGGTGAGGTCGCCAACGTGACCATCCCCTACGACCAGGCGGTCAGTTTTCATGCCGGTTGGGTGGCTGCCATGAACTCCTACCTGCAGGAGAACATCCAGCACATCCACTGGGTGTTCGAGATCGACGGACAGGATTATTACCGCCCGGATCTCACCACAGAAGATGTGGCTTACCAGGAAGACGGTGCCTGGCCTTCGATCTTCACCGGTGTGAAGTTGACCGGCTGGAAGGTCGGCGAACCGCACCGCGTGCGCATCGGGTTTTACTTCGATGACGCCATCAATGACGGGTGGGAGGAGTATGCCTCCGGTTATGGCGCTATCCACGAGTACGTGGTCAACCCGGTCTTCATTCCCACGGATACGCCCACGCTCACGCCATCACCCACGCTAACACCCAAACCGCGCCCCACCCAGCCGCCCTGGACCGCCACGCCGGCCTGCAAGGCGGACAGCGTCATCCATATCGAGAACGCCACCGGCGGGCAGGTGACGCTTTACCTCACCGGACCAGCCAGCTTCACCTTCTACCTGGCAACCGGCAACCAGGACATCAACGTTTGCCGAGGCAGTTACAGTTACACGGCCTACGGCTGCGGAGGCGCTTCGCGCAACGGCACCATCGGCAGCGGTGACCGGCTCAAGTTCTACTGCCAGTAATTTCGGCAATATGGCATGGTGAGGTTTATGTAGGATAGGGTATTTATCCAAAAAGGAGCTGCGATGGCTATCTCCCGCCGAACCTGGTTGATTATTGGACTGCTGTTGATGTCGGCCCTGGTGCTGGCCTGCGGTACCTCCAACAGTGTGCAGCCCTCCGCTACTGCGCCGCGCAGCCCCACCTACACGCCCAAGCCGACCTTTACCGTGGAGCCCACCGCCACCGAGGTGGAAGTGGTGATGACCATCAAGAGCAACGTGAATTGCCGCAAAGGTCCTTCCACCAATTACGCGGTGGTCACTGTGCTGGACGCTGGCGCGGTGGTGCGAGCCCTGGGGCGCGCCGAGGACAACGGCTGGTGGCATGTGCAGAACCCGGCCGACCCTGCCTCAGGCTGCTGGATCCGCCAGGACTTCGCCGAGGTGCAGGGCGATGTGTATGCCCTGCCGGTGTTCACCGCCATGCCCGCGCCCAAGGTGGCTGAGCCCACCGCCGCGCCGGACTGCAAGGTGGACGCCACCATCCGCATCAACAATCAGACCGGCGGCTACATCACCATTTATCTCACCGGACCAGCCAGCTTTACCTTCAACGTGCCCGACGGGCAGCAGACTATCAGCGTGTGTTCGGGCACGTACAGCTACACGGCTTACGGCTGCGGCGGGGCCTCCAAAAACGGCACGGTTGGCCCCGGGGACGAGATCAAGTTCTGGTGCCAGTAGGGGACATCCGCGAAATTCGGTAATAAGCGAAAGGTTAGTGAAATTCACCGATTATGTTGGTGATATCACCAATTGATTTGGTGGTATCTCATGTAATTCTCCGA
>DAONEZ010000266.1:0-2566 GCA_035403345.1 Anaerolineaceae bacterium | reverse complement strand
ATCAGCCCCATAAATCCGGCGTTCAACATACCAAATCCGAACAACACCCCGGCCAGCTTGCCTGCAAAAGGTTCGATCGCCTTGGCAGCCTGTTCTCCGGAGGTGAGACTTATTTTATTAACATAAAGAGTGGCAGCAGTGGCAACGATCATAAAGAACGAGAAAAAATTGGTTAAAAATGCACCGATGTAGGTCTCGAGCTGGGAGAAAATAATCTTTCCGGCCTCGATATTCTTGTCATAGGCAAAACTACTAATAAAAAACTGGCCCCACGGTGTAATGGTGGTGCCCAATACACCCATGCCAATGAGCAGGTAGTTACGCAGGTAGGCAGGTGTAAATTCAACCCCATGGGGGTACACCAGGTTGGAGAGCGCCAATCCCCAATCTGGTTTGGCTTTGACTGCGGAAATGATATACGCCAGGAAGAAAACGCTGGAAAGGAGCATGATGGCTTGAGTGAGTCGATAATTCCCACGCGTAACTACCAATAAAGCCAACACCATGAACAGCAACATAAATGGGAATGCCGGGACGCCAAACAAGGCGGTTATGACTTTTACCGAGGAAAGGTCAACGGTAATGGTTCCCAGGTTGGCGATGATGAGAGCGCTGAACAGAATCAATGAGACTTTGATGCCAAAGCGTTCGCGGATGAGATCGGCCAACCCGCGGCGCGTCACCAGAGTCAGGCGCATGCCCATTTCCTGGGTAACTCCCAGCATGATCAGCAGGATGGGCAGTACGAATAGGATTGGATAGCCCAAAGTGGCTCCCGCCACAGACAAGGTAGCCACCCCGCCGGCGTCGTTATCCGCCATGGCAGTGATGGTAGCCGGACCGAACACGGACAGGAACAACAGCACACTGTGGATGGCCGGGATGGAGGCAAGTCTGTTTAACCAGAAGAATCGGGAGCGCTTCATATAAAGTCCTTAATAAGATTAATAGAAGCGCGGCAGGCGTTTCTTCCAGGCAGTGGGGATGATCTTGTCCAGGGCGTCATCGGCGGTGACCATACCCACCAGGCGCTGCTCGTCATCCAGCACGGGCACGGCCAGCAGGTTGTATTTGGAGATGACCTGTGCGACCTCATCCTGTTTTTGCAGTACATCCACAGTGACAAATTTCTTGTGCATGAAATCGGATACCTTCTCGGAGGGCTCCGCGAAAATGAGTTCACTCAACGAGAAGGTGCCCAGCATGTGGTTCTGTTTATCGACCACATACACGTACACGACAGAATCCACTTCGCTTTCCTGTTTGCGGATGTAAGCGATGGCTTGCCCGGCGGTGAGCGTGGGCGGCACAGTGACGATGTCGGTGGTCATGAGGCCGCCGGCGGTGTCATCGGGGTAGGAGAGCAGCAGTTTCACTTCCTCACGCTCTTCAACTTCCATCATTTCCAGCAGGTCTTCGCTGCGCTCCTGGGGCAGTTCGGCCAGCAGGTCAGCCGCCTCATCAGGCGACATTTCCTCCAGCACATCGGCGATCTTTTCATCGGTCATGTTCTGAACCAGGGTAGCCTGGAATTCGGGTTCCACCTCCTCCAGGGCGTCCGCCAGGTGTTCGATATCCAGCGATTCCAGCAACTGACCGCTCTCGGTATGGCTCATGTCGCTAATGAGCTCGGCAATATCCGCCGGGTGCAGTTCCTTCAACTTGTCCACCGGCACCTTCAGATGCATAAATTCGTCGTGGATGAGTGGTTCCACGTAATCCCAGGAGATGGAATTTTGGGGGGATTTTTTGGAGAGGCGCGTTATGGCATTTTCCAGCGGCCTGGGGATACCGATACGGCGGATGATGCCCAGGGTGCCAATATCCACGTTGGACACCAGGTACTCGTTGGCTACCCGGGAGATCTCGAGGTCGTTCACGCGCACCACGCGGATGCCGTTGGTATCCAGTATTTGCTTGTCGAGGATGTCGTCGATAAGCGAAAGTTCATTGCCGGTGAGTTGGTATTCGCTCAGCTTGTTTTTAGGACGGGAAAGGGGGATGACCGGAGAAAAGAGGGTGGTCACCTCGGAGATGGCATAGGTGGTGATCTTTTCCTTTTCGCGCACGGAAAGGGCGGTGATGACCGGGTGCTTCTCCCCTTCAGGCTGCACCGCGTAGATCTCCTGCACGCGGCCGAGGGACTCGCCGTCAGAATCGACGACCGGGCGGTTGATGAGATGGCTGATGAAAGGCATTTTTCCTCCTTGTTCTCGGGCGCAATCAAGGAACAAAAAACCGGCAGGTACGCAAGACCAGCCGGCGAAAAACACCGTTAAGACCAGGCAAACCTGGTCAGGCTGGCACCCCCCTTTGCGTGTTCAACGGGAACACGCCATTCGCGCTTCCCGTTGTTTCCGTATTCTTTTTGTCAATGCTGGATAATCCACTTTCCCCGGTACTTAGGGGAGGCACATCGGTGGAGTTATCCGTTTCCTCCAATTGCATTTGAAACCCTTTCTGCTGAAATATGTTTCACATCCAAGCGGACTAAAGTACATCGATTTTAAGATTTTGGGGGAGGATTGTCAATAGGGATTTTGGGTGGATTTTTGAGAATAGTGAT
>DAONEZ010000265.1:0-2657 GCA_035403345.1 Anaerolineaceae bacterium | reverse complement strand
GCAGCACCCATTCCAGACGCACGGCAAAGAACTTAGGACTTTCTCGCAAGCCCATTAACTGCCGCACCCGGCTGGCTAAAAATCTCGCCCGGGCGCTCTTCATGACTCCCCCGCGCGACGTGCGCAGGCTGCTCACAATGCGTGCCACCGCCGCTTCAGCTGACCGCGCGGCTTGCTCGAATATCATATCCGGAGCTTTGCTGGTGTCCTCTATCTGCATAAAACTGGAGAGCATCTCGAACACGTGCGTGGGATCCTCGGCCCAGCGCGGGCGGCCAAGATCGATCTCCCCGAAGCCCCTCCCGCCGTATTTCCCCAGGAATTGATCGATCTCTGCGCTCAACGCGCCTGGCTGTCCACCTGCCAAAAACCGCTTAGCCAGTTCATCAGCCGGCAGTTCCGCCATCGCGCGGCTCGAATCCGCGTCTTTGCGGAGCTTCCGGGCCATTTGCCACAGCCTCAGATCCATCTCGGTGGTGGGGTTGTTGGGCATCCCGCGCGTCACCTGCTGGGTCAGCTCTGTCCACCCCTTTTTGGTTGCCGCGCCTTCAGTTGTCATTTTCGTCAAAATGTTCAGCCCGTTGATCGAAGCCATGCCCGACGCCACCCCGGAAACGAACAGGATGAACGTCCGCGGCAGCCTCCGCCTCAGGAAATCTCCGAATAACTCTGGAAGGCGAGCCAGTTTCTCATGGCGGTCTCCCTCAAGCCGACTGGCGAGAGCTGCCATTTCCTGCAGCAAGCGTTCCCCGTTGCCCACGATCATCCTGCGGCGTGCGGCAGGTGAGAGGATGTTCAGGATGACGTTGCCCGCCAGCGGGATGGCAAAACCCGCCAGGCGCAGCCGCCACTTCAGGCTTACCCCCTGGCGCTCCGGCTGCAAGCGCGGATCCTCCAGGATCTGCCTGACGGCCTGCCCGATGGCCGGCTCAACGTAATCCAGCGCCAGCGGAGCCACTTTCCTTCCCAGAGAGTTGCGCAGGAGGGAGGTGAAATTTCCCCACAGGCGTTCCCCGGCAGAATACAAAACGGTTTGCGTGGATTCGGTGGCGCGCAACCCGAAAAGACCGGCGATTGCCGCTACAAGGGTTTTCATGGCGCTTTGCCCGATGGGTGTGAGGGGTTCCAGGTAGCCCTGCACCCCGCCGAAGGAGAAAAAGACCTTCAAGGGTTCCGCGGGCACGCCTTCCGGCAGCGGGAAGAGCGAAGTGACGGGGCGCGACTGCAGCAGGAACAGCTGCCCGCCGCTGAACGCCCACTCGATGTCCTGCGGAGTGCCGAAAAGTGTTTGCACCTGCTGACCGATCGCGGCAAGTTGCAGGATCTGGTCATCGCTGAGAGCCTGTTTCCCTGCACTGGTTTCATTCACCTGCTCCACCCCGCCCTGCTCAGCCGGACGGACGGAGACGCTTTTCGATCCCAATTGCCTGTCTTTTATCTCGTTATGCGCAGTATCCACCACGTAATGATCTGGCTCGACCAGGCCGGAGACCAATCCCTCCCCCAACCCGTAGGTGGCGTCAATGACGAACTCCGCGCGCAGCCCGCTGAGCGGGTTGGCGGTGAAGAGCACCCCCGACGTCTCGCTCGGCACCATCTGCTGCACAATCACCGCGATCGATACATCGTCCACAGCCACGACCTGGCGGGAGCGGTAGCCGATGGCGCGCGCCGTCCACAGGCTCGACCAGCATTCCTTTACCTTGCGGAGCAATTCATCTTCTGAGCGTACGTTCAGAAAAGTATCCTGCTGACCAGCAAAGGAGAACCCCGGCAGGTCTTCAGCCGTGGCCGAGGAACGTACCGCCACCGCCGGGCTGCCCAACTCCCGGTAAGTGCGGCTGATCTGGGTCCTGGTTGCCTCCGGCAGACTGCCCGCAGCGAAAGCCTGTCGGATGGTCCGTGAGGCATGATCAAGTGAGATCAGGTTGGAAGAGTCCAATCCAGTCAATGCTGCCTGAAGCGCAGGTTCCAGGCGGTTAGTAAAAACGAACTCCCGGTACGCGCCTGTGCAGATGATGAAGCCGGGCGGGACGCGAAACCCTGCCCGCGCTAAGAGCGCCAGGTTGGCTCCCTTACCGCCTGCGAGGCTGAGGTCGGCCTGCTCAGATGTGAGTGGCAGGATAATCAATTCTTCAGATATCATGGTTCAATCCGGATGCTGAGGATGCAAAACATGTATAAACTATAGCACACTCAATCCTCAATCTGGTCAGCGAGTAAAACCATCATCACACAGAGTTGATGGTGATTCCGGGAATTCACAGTCTAAGGTTGTTATATTGTTATTTTGGTAGTAATATTGCATATTAGTTGATTTTGTACTATAATATTGGTATATAATTACTGTTTTATAAGGAGGATGGTATGACTTCAGATGTATCTGGCAATGGGAACAGCGGAACCGGGGATGAAGCCCTGGGCAGGAAGATCCGCGAACTGCGCAACCTGAAAGGCTGGACCTTGAAGCAGGCGGCTGAGATCAGCGACCTGAACATCAACACGCTCAGCCTGATCGAGAACGGCAAGACCTCGCCCTCCATATACACCCTGCAGCGCCTGGCGTCTGCGCTGGATACCCCGCTGAAAGAGTTCTTCGAGCCGTTGGAGCCTGTGCACCCCGTGATCTATACCCCCGGGGATAAAAGACCGGTGGC
>DAONEZ010000264.1:0-2661 GCA_035403345.1 Anaerolineaceae bacterium | reverse complement strand
ATTGCGCCTGGTTGAAGGACGGAGTAACGATGGAAACCAGAGGAAGATCGGTCATTAGAAAAGGGAATTGAAATCCACTTTGGGGAATACGGTCAGCTTGCCGTCCACGGTGGCATCCAAGAGCTCGCGTCCGTCTTTCGCATAGGCGTCTTTCGCCAAACGATATCCGATCTCAGAGGTCTCCAGGTCAGGCAGTTGCCAGCGGAACCCTTTGCCAAAGTAGCCGGGATTGAAATGGTTGGGGTCATCGCCGGTGGACACCACGGTGGTGTTGGGTTTACCCTGCGTAGTGAAGTTGTGGTCCACACCGATGAGCACAACCTGCTTGAAGCCCAGGTAATATGCCAGCTGCATGGCCACAAAGGTGACCGTTGCGCCTTCCCATAACCTGCCGGCGGCGTTAGCGCTGAAGCGCGGCAGCACGTAGGACGTCCACAGGTAATGCAGGTTCGGCGCAGGTTGGATGTATTTGCGTCCGCGCCAGGAGACAAAAACCGGAATGGGCAATTGGCGCAGGTCATCCGCGCACTGCTCGATGACCAGGTCATTGACCGTGAGCAGCAGGGAGGTGGTGAAACCCAGCTCCGGGAAGGCCATGTAGAAGCGGTTCATGCCAATCGTGAAGACATCCCGCAACTTGCCCAGGTCCGTGTTCTTCAAGCTGGGACCATTGCCGATGATGACGCAGCGCTCGCCCTTGTGCGTATCGCGCAGGGCTTGTAGCTTGCGGATAGACTCGGCCCGCCAGGGATGAAAGGTTGCGGTCGGCCACTCGAACGCGGTGGCTAAACCGTCGCGCGTAGTGCGCATGGCGTTCCACACCGGGGGAGGGATGGCTTCCTTCAGTTTGTCGCGCATGGGGCTACTCCGTGCTCAGCCTGGCGGTCGCGCCGCCATCCACCACCAGCGCCTGGCCGGTCATGAACGAAGAAGCGCTGCCATCCGCCAGGAAATACACCGCCTGGGCGATCTCACCCGGCTGCCCGATGCGACCGTTGACGGTCTTGCGCGCCAGGTTATCCAAGCGGTCGTTCATCGATCCGCCGGAATGCTGTCCGCGCCCCAAGCCCTCGCGTAGCATGGGAGTATCCACAGCGCCGGGCGCCACGGCATTGACGCGGATGTTATCCGGTGCAAATTCGATGGCCATGGCGCGCGTGAGCGCCAGCAGCCCGCCCTTGCTGGCGGCGTAAGCCGAGATGTTCACAGAGGTCTGGATGGCATGCACGGAGGAAACGCACACGATAGCGCTACAGCCGGCTTTGACCAGCAGTGGATGCGCGTATTTGGTGATCAGGAAGGCAGGTCGTAGGTTGGTGGCGATGGTGCGGTCCCAATCCTCTACCGAGGTTTCCACCAGCGGTTTGGAGACCTGCAAGGCAGCGTTACTAACCACGGCATCCAGGCTGAGAGTCATTGCTTTGATTTGTTGGAATAACGCTTCATATTCTTCCGGGTTGGAGATATCCGCGCAGAGGAACAATCCATTCTTTGGGAATCCTTCACCGAATTCGTTCTTGTCCACACCGAACACGAACCAGCCTTTACCTGCAAACAATTCCACGCAGGCGCGCCCGATCCCTCCAGCGCAGCCCGTGATAAGGACTTTCTTTTGGTTTTCACTCATTGGATTTTTCCTTCTGCCATTTCTCCAGGCCGGCCGGGTCGATGTCCAGGCCGAGCAGCAGGTTGCGGATGGTATTCCAGTGCACAGCTTCCCAGGCAGCCGGGCTGGAGTTGGAGTTGTGCGGCGCGAGCAGCACATTATCCATACCCAGCAGCGGCGAAGTTGCGGGCAGGGGTTCCTGTTCGAACACGTCTAGGGCTGCCCCGGCGATCTGACCCGCCTGCAGGGCTGCCACCAGGTCGGGCTCGTTCACTACTGGTCCGCGCGCAGTATTGATCAGCACCGCGTTCGGTTTCATCTGGCTCAACACGTGCTTGTTGATGAGGTGGTACGAGGTGGGGTTCAGGTCGCAGTTCACGCTGACGAAATCCGCATATTGCGCCAATTCTTCCAGCGAGACACTATTGACCTTGTTCTCGAGCAGGAAGTCGCGCGGGATGGGCAGGATGTCATTGCCCAGCAGGGTCATGCCAAAGCCACGCGCCCGGCGCAGAACAGCCTTGCCCACGTTGCCCACTCCGATCACTCCCAGGGTACACTCCGAGAGCGAGCGTCCGGGGATCTTCTGCCAGGTTCCGCCTTTCATGGCGCGGTCCATCCAGGGCAGGTTACGCGCAAAGGTGAGCATGTAACCCAGCACGGAATCGGCAACCGGCAGGGTGAAGGCGTTGGGGGTGTTGCGCAGCTGGATACCAAGCTCAGCGCAGGCAGCCCGGTCAATGGAATCGGTGCCAGTGCCCCATTTTGAAATGACCTTCAGGCGCGGCGCGCAGGCCTGCAGGGCACGGCGGGTGTAGCGGTCATCGCCGCAGATGGTGCCGTCGAACTTGCCGGCATATTCCAGGATCTGGTCTTCTTCCATGCGCTCACTCACCGGCGGACAAATAAGCTCGACGCCGAAATGCGTCAGTACCGGGCGGAAACGCTCCACAAAGGGGAGCATGTAAGGGGCAGTTAATAACACAACGGGCATGTGAGTCACATCCTTTTTTATGGAATGGATTGGCATAATTATAATAGCCAATTTCGCCTTA
>DAONEZ010000263.1:0-2685 GCA_035403345.1 Anaerolineaceae bacterium | reverse complement strand
GTGGGGCGAGAGGGGGTCGAACCCTCACGATGTCACCATCGACGGATTTTAAGTCCGTTGCGTCTGCCGATTCCGCCATCGCCCCGGGAACAGGGTAATTGTAACTTATTTCCTGGAATTCACCAGAAATTGATGAAAAAATGGAATTAGTGATCAGTAATCAGGCAATCCCTGATTACTGATTACTTTATGAGCTTGTAGACTTCCAGGCTTTTACAAAACGTGCCCACACTGAAAACAAATGCACCGCAGGATGGGATATACGTCCTTGCACACTTGCGGATTTGACCGCTTCACGCAGGCTTTCAGCGTCTTGAAACTCAGGCAACAAAGTGTACATTCGCCCGATCTCGGAGGGGTGATGTCCGTCGGAGCCGGCGTTGCCTGCCAGGCCCATGCGCCGGGAAAAAGCCAGCGCTTTGGCGTTGTCCTCAGCGTTGAGCACGCGCGCATTGCCCACCTCGATGGCGTCCAACAGTGGAGCGAGCTGTTCCAGCCGGTCCAGGCTCCATCCTGAGCGGCGAGGATCAAAGGGATGGGAGATGCTCACAAACGCACCCTGCTCTCGCAAGCGGCGCAGCGCTTCCAGCGGATCCAGGCCGCGCGGCACTTCCTCGGTCACGTAAGCTGCCAGGAACTCGCCTTCCAGGGTCTGCACTTCCTCGCCGGCGATGACCAGGTCAGGGGCGGCTGCATGGGCGAGTAGTGAGCCTTGCAGGCAATTGTGGTCGGTGACCACCATGCGGTCAAGCCCGCGCCGGCGCGCTGCCTTGATCAGGTCGGTGATGCTGGTGAGACTGTCTTTTGAATAGATCGTATGGCTGTGAAAATCAACTTTCAACAACTTTTCCCGCTCCAATCTTATTTCGTCCTTGTGCTTTACAAGAGTTGAGTATACACCAGTGTGGCATATTTATTATTACGCGGTATCAATATCCACAGATAACACGGATAGCACAGTAATAAAGATTATGAATTCATGCCACTTTCATACGATTGGCAATCTCAATTTCCGCACCATTGTTAAATTCACAATCCTCTCTGTGGGATGTGGTTTTGAGACTGGTTTGAAAGGTTGACAATCCATCAATTCGATTTCATAATACGTTAACGTCCGTGTGGCGGCTTCCCGCCAATCCTATCCCTGACAACTGAATAGAATGGAGAAGAAAAGTGAAACGCTCAACCTTGTTCCTGCTTTCTGTAATCCTTATCCTGGCCATGGCACTTTCAGCCTGTGCCAAAGCTGCACCCACTGTTAAGGTCGCTACTGATGCCACTTTCAATCCGTTTGAATACACAGACGAGAATGGCAACCTGATCGGCTTTGACATTGACCTGATGAATGAGATCGCCAAAAAAGCCAATGTAAAATTCGAGTGGGTCAATGTGCCCTTCGATTCCGTGCTGGCAGGGCTGGCGCAGTGCCAGTATGATGTCGCGATTGCCGCCATCAGCATCACTGATGATCGCAAAGCTGAAATGCTCTTCACCGCGCCCTACCTGGATGCGGGGCTGATCGTGGTTGTGAACAAAGAAAACACCACCATCAACAGCCTGGCTGACCTGACCGGACTCAAGGTTGCTGCGCAACTCGGCACCACAGGCGAGATCGAAGCCCAGAAGATCGAGGGCGTGGACTACAAACCCTACGACTCCTACGAACTGGCATTTCTTGAGCTGGCGAACAAGGGCGTGGACGCGGTCATCGCGGACAATCCGGTTGCCATGGGATACGTGGCTGCCAACCCCGATAAGCTCAAACTGGTGGGTGAGGTGTTCAACAGTGATCAGTATGGTATTGCTATCTGCAAAAACAACGCCGACCTGCAGGCTGCGCTCGATAAAGCCCTCAAAGAACTCCTTGATTCCGGTTTCGTAGCCCAACTGGCTGAGAAATACCTCAAGTAGTATTGATATGACCACCTGCGGGGGCAACCCCGCAGGTTTTTATTGATCCCCTGCAAGATGGGAGAGTTCCATGGAAAAGAACGTCCTGCCGGCTCGCAAGAGCCGTTACTTTGACCGCTGGTGGATCCTGGTGGCAGCCGTGGTGCTGCTCATTCTGCTGCTGGTGTTCCTTATCCCCAAGCCGTACAAAGACATCCTGTTGTTTGTGCGCAATGGCATTTGGACCACCATCTACATCACCATTATCTCCTTCCTGCTGGTGCTTGTGTTTGGATTGCTGGTCGCATTGGCGCGGCTCTCGAAAAGCATGGTGGTGAAAGGGGTTTCCACTGTGTACGTGGAAGTGGTGCGCGGCATCCCCATGATGGTGCAGCTCATCTTCTGGTACTTTGCCTTTCCTGCGCTCATTCAGAACATCGGTGATGCCTTAAATATTTACTCTTTCCGTGAATATAACGCTGAAGCCATATCCATGGCGATTCTCGGGCTCACCTTCGGATACTCCGCTTATATGAGCGAAGTGTACCGAGCCGGCATCCAGAGTATCTCGAAAGGCCAAATGGAAGCTGCGCGCAGCCTGGGGATGAATTATTTCCAGGCCATGCGCCATGTCATCCTGCCGCAAGCCGTGCGCGTCATCCTCCCGCCGGTCGGCAACGAGTTCATTACCCTGCTCAAGGACTCGTCGCTCGTTTCGGTGGTCGCTGTAGCGGATATGACCCGGCGCGGCCGGGAGTTCATGGCCGCCAATTTCATCCCCATCCAGACATGGGT
>DAONEZ010000262.1:0-2717 GCA_035403345.1 Anaerolineaceae bacterium | reverse complement strand
CCAAACTGCGCTGCGCCAGGCGTTGGACGGATTGAACGCTCGTTTACCGCTGCTCAAGAGCCTCGACTTCCTCATCACCACCCCGGGGCGCAACCAGGCGCTGAGCGGACTGAACGGCTGCCGCTACCTGGTCAGCCTGGACTGGATCACGCCTGCCGGCGTGGAAAAGAGCCTGGAAGCGGGCAGCCAGTTCTCCTACCTGTTGCTGCAGAGCGGTCCTGTGCTGCACTTCAGCGGAGCGGATTACCCGCAGCCCGGCGATACGCTCAACCTGCGTTACGCCGCAGACCACACCATCGAAGGGTTGGATGGAGCGACCACCACCAGCCTGCCTGCTTCTTGCGAGACCGCGCTGGTGAACGGCGCAGCCGGGCATGCCTGCCGGTTGCGCGCGGCCAGCCTGGTGGAACGCCCGGGCAGCCGCCTGGAGGACACCGCGCGCCTGGTGGAGATCGGACGCTTGTGGCTGGAAGCCTTTGAGCGCGGGCTGGGCAGTCTGCGCATCCTGCAGGATTTCGGCTTCCCGCCCGGGTTCTCGCTTGACCAGTGGGATATGAGAGGAGGGTGAGCGTGCCCGTACTCGAAGGAGATTGCCACATCATCCTCTCCCACCCGGAGGTCAATGCCGGGCTGCCGTACGGGTTCCTATGCGTGCGCTCCGACAGCCCGCGCGCCGAGGGGGTCCAATTGGTGCGCGAGGTGAGCACGCAATCCGGCGATATAACCCTGCCCGCCATCAGCACCAACCTTTGGGCGCATTTCGACATCCTGCTGGGCGACGACCTCACCAACCCCGATGGCAGCAATCACATCTCCACCCGTGAGCAGGATTATGCCGCCCTTATCCAGTATCTGTCTAAAACCAGCGGCATCGTGCTGGTCACCCCGGTGGGCTCGCTGGCCAACCTGGGCAGCCTGGGCTGGTCGGCGGATGAGCGCCACTTCCCGCGTTACTCGGTCATCAAGTGCCAGTTGAACAACGTGGGGCACTACTTCCCGCCGGCAGACCCGGTGCGCCTGGAATGGTCACGCTGGTGGGAATTCGAAGGCGACCCGGGCGACCTGACGCTGCCCTGGCTGCTGCTCTCCTGGGATACCAGTTACTGGCGCTAACGCCAGAGGAGGAACATGACCTATCCAACTTCCAGCGAGGTATCGTCCGGTCAGCCCACGTACGCCTCGCATTACAACAACCTCAGGGCTGACACGCTATGGTGCGGCAGCAACAACACGGACGCCTACCCGCTGGGCGAATTTCTGGAGTGCTACGCCGCCAATATCAACATCCAATACCTGGCCACCAACCGCCTGCGCGTGCCCGTGGATGCCTACCGCCCGCCTGCCATCATGATCGGTGGCTGCATGCTCAAGATATCTACATATAAAGACCTGCCGTCCGGTTCTTTCAGCGGAGCGGCCGCCACCTGGTACATCCATGCCGTCCGAACGGCTGGCGCGCGCGGGTTCACCCTCTCTGTGAATACCACCCCGGTCGATACTGACACTTCGCGCCCCATCGGCAGTTGTTATTGGGATGGCGCTACCATCACTTCCATCACATCCTACTTCCCCACCAGCAATGGCATGCCGGATCCCTCGTACGACTCCGGCTGGTTCGCGGTGACCGCCGGCACGCTATACACCAAAACGCATGGGCTGGGCAGCGTCCCGCATGGTTACCTGTTACTGCACAGCACCAGCAGCACAGGTGCAACGGAGAACGTGGTGGTGACCACGGTCAAGGTCGCCAGCCAGAACTACTACTACTCACCGGTGGGGTTTGACAGCAACGCCGCCTATATCGAGACTGGCAGCGATGCCTCCGCTGGCACCCTGTGCAGCACACGGCGTCTCTCCGGCGGTGGTTATTACCGTTTGCTGGCCTGGAGTTAGAAAGGAGGAAGAATGATCTCGATCATCCGCGCCAATGATGGCGCCATCAAGACCTACTCAGAACGGCCCCATTCCGGCTACAACCTCGCCCTTGATGAAAGCGTGGAGCAGTTGGATGTGGACTTCAACACTTATGCGCAGCGCTTCACACTGAGTTGCGGCGGACGTTCCGGTGAGACACTCTCCGTGGCGCAGAGCTCGGGTGACCTGCTGGTGGAGCTGAGCTGTCCGGGTGAGAGTACTGTGGATGTGGACATCAACGGCCTGGTGGACACCCTGGCGGTGGTGAACGGCAAGGCACAGCTCACCCTGTCCACTGATGTGCCCGGTGTGTTCCTGCTCCAACCAGCCGACCGCACACGCTACTGCGCCGCGGGAGAAGCCGTTTTGTGCATCGAGGTGAATCCCAATGGCTAAAGCGATCAAACACAATGGCAAGTATGTGCTCGAAGCCGACCAGGTCATCAGCGCGCGCATCCGCTCGAAGGAAGACCTGCAGAAGGTCATGGCCAAGTTGAGCGAGCAGGAACTGCGCGAGCTGCTGGAATGCATCCTCACGCGGCTGAATGCGCTGGAAAAAGCTTGACCCGTCCCGGCGGTTCCCCAACAGGGAGCCGCCGGACTTTTTAAGTTACAATAGACGCGTAATTATATGGAGATTAATCGCTTGCCTGATATCATGCTTATCCCCCTCAAAGACTTGCAGCCCTCCCTGGGGGGCAGCCTGGTTTTGGGCTATCCTCAGCGCTGTTCGCGCTGCGGGGCAGCGCCTGCAGAGTACTTTGAAACGCACGAATTACGCCTGCGCGCCGGTCAGAAACGCG
>DAONEZ010000261.1:0-2719 GCA_035403345.1 Anaerolineaceae bacterium | reverse complement strand
CATCTGGTCGAAGCGCGCGCGGCTCAATTTGGTCACCAGGTGTTTCGGTCCGTTGGCGTCCGCGGTAATATAGGGCAGGTTGATCTCGGTTTCCATCACGGTGGAGAGCTCGATCTTAGCCTTTTCGGCTGCTTCACGCAGCCGTTGCAGTGCCTGGCGGTCCTTGCGCAGGTCGATGCCCTGTTCCACCTGGAACTGGTCAGCTGCCCAATTGACAACCACCTCGTCCCAGTCATCGCCGCCCAAGTGCGTATCGCCGCTGGTGGATTTCACTTCAAAAACGCCTTCGCCTACTTCCAGCACGGAGACATCAAAGGTGCCGCCGCCCAGGTCGAAGACCAGGATCTTCTCAT
The DNA here is from genome assembly GCA_035403345.1 of Anaerolineaceae bacterium. GTDB lineage: Bacteria > Chloroflexota > Anaerolineae > Anaerolineales > Anaerolineaceae > UBA6107. Next base: position 2,366 of record DAONEZ010000261.1, on the reverse strand, counting down.
TTTTCTTCTTGTCCAGGCCGTAAGCCAGTGCGGAGGCGGTGGGTTCGTTGATGATGCGCAGCACTTCCAGGCCGGCGATCTTGCCGGCGTCCTTGGTGGCCTGGCGCTGGCTGTCATTGAAGTACGCCGGCACGGTGATGACCGCCTGCGTGACGGTTTCACCCAAGTAGGCCTCGGCATCCGCCTTCAGTTTGGCCAGGATCATGGCCGAGATCTCCTGCGGGGAGTAATCGCGGTTGTTTACCGGGATGTGTACGCGGGCGTCCCGCGTGGGACCGGAGGTTACCTGGAAGGGCACCATCTTGCGTTCATTCTCCACTTCGTCATAATGCCGGCCCATAAAACGCTTGATCGAGGAAACAGTGTTCTCGGGGTTAATAACGGCCTGGCGCTTGGCGGTCTGACCCACTAGGCGCTCGCCATTCTTGTTAAACGCCACCACGGAAGGGCAAAGGCGCGAGCCCTCGGCGGTGGAGATGACGACCGGATCGCCGCCTTGCATGACAGCTACTACAGAGTTGGTGGTTCCCAGATCGATTCCAATAATTTTTGACATTTTCGTTCTCCTTGTATCAAACGATGATTACTTTTTCAACTCTCATAGGATACCAAAGGAGTATTAATAAAATATCAGCGTTGCGTTTGATTCTTGTTGGAGGTTCGAGCAGGTGGCTGGTGCTATAATTTCTTTAAGAATTCGGAGAAAAAATGCCCAAAAAGGTCTTGTATCTCGTAACCCTGTTGTTCATCCTGCTGACTTTCAGCCTGGGACAAATCCAAAACATTCGCGCCCAGGCTGACACCTCCTCGGTGGTGGTCATCACCCTGGAAGGTCCGCTTACCCCTGTGTGGAGCAATTACCTGGAACGCGGCATCGACCGGGCTGTTTCCAGCGGGGCGAATCTGCTGGTAGTGGAACTAAACACCCCCGGCGGCAGCATCACCATTATGAACGGCATCGTGGAGCAATTGTTGGCCAGCCCGGTGCCCGTGGCGGTGTACGTGACCCCGCGCGGAGCCATGGCTGCCTCGGCTGGAACGCTGGTGGTGCTGGCCGGGCACATGGCCGCCATGTCGCCTGAATCAGCCATCGGGGCTGCCAGCCCGGTGGGCCAGGAGGGGCAGGACCTTTCCACCACGGAAGAAACCAAAACCAAGGAGATCCTCAAAGCCAGCGTGCGCTCCCTGGCGGAACGGCGCGGTGCACAGGCGGTTGCCCTGGCTGAATCCGCCATTGGCTCCGCCAAGGCGGCCAGTTCAAGCGAAGCCCTCAAAGCGGGATTGATTGATTACGTCGCTTCCGACCTGGAAGACCTGCTGGCTCAATTGGACGGCCAAACAGTCGTGTTGAATGGCAACACGGTTGTGCTCAACCTGCAGGGCGCGCGCATCAATCCGGTAGGCACCACGCCGGTGGAGGATGTGCTCAATCTGCTGACCAATCCCAACATCGTCTTCCTGCTGCTGTCGGTGGGCATCCAGGCTATCCTGATCGAACTCTCCAGCCCGGGCGGCTGGGTGGCAGGCTTCACCGGCGCTGTCCTGCTGGCACTTTCGATTTACGGTATTGGCATACTGCCGGTAAACTGGTTTGGTTTGGTGTTCCTGCTGATCGCCTTGATCCTCTTCATTCTGGATATCAAAGCGCCCACGCACGGCGCGCTGACAGCCGCCGGCACGGGGTCTTTCATTGCCGGCGCACTCATCCTGTTCAACTCGGTCAACGTGCCCGGATTTGGCAAGGTCTCCGTTGGTCTGGTGATTGGCGTGGGATTGTTCATTGGATTGACCTTCCTGGGGGTGGTGCTCATCGCCATGCGCGCCATGAAAAAGCCTATCGCGACCGGAATGGAAGTACTGGACGGACGCACAGGCATTTGCGTGACCGACCTGGCTCCCGGCGGTATCGTGCAATTGGGCGGGGAGCAATGGAGCGCGGTGCTGGAGCAGGGCGTGGAGCGGCTCGTCCAGGGGGCGCGGGTTAGGGTGGTGCGGGTGGAAGGCGTGCGGTTGGTCGTACGCGGCGTAGATTCCTGATCCGGTTTTTACTATCAGGGGAGGGCGGATAAATGACGAAATGGCTGGAGAAGTTCCCGTTCTATCCTTTCCTGGTGGGAATCTACCCCATCCTCTTCCTGGTGGCGGTAAACGTCCGCGAGGTCAGCCCGATTGTTGGTGTTCGTTCCGCATTGATTTTCCTGGCGCTTAGCCTGCTGGCGTTCCTGGCAGGCCTGGCAACCACGCGTGATCCGCGTAAAGCTGCCCTGGCTGCCCTGTTCCTGCTGTTGACTTTTTTCCTGGTCTTCTTCAAGCTGTATGCGCCGGTTTATCGCGCCGTGCGCGAGAGCAGCTTGTTTGGATTGGAG
>DAONEZ010000260.1:0-2770 GCA_035403345.1 Anaerolineaceae bacterium | reverse complement strand
TATTCCGGGGTTGCAACTGGAGAATGAATGACAAGTTCTGAGATTACTACCAATAAAAAAACCAATATCCTGGATTGGTTCATCCGCCTGGTGAAGGGTGTGATCGTGGGTATTGGCTTCATCACACCCGGGTTATCGGGTGGCGTGCTGGCTGTTGTGCTCAATATCTATGAACCGTTGATGCGCTTCCTTGGAAACCTGAAGCATAAGTTTGTAAAGAACCTGCTCTACTTTATTCCAGTAGGCATCGGGGGAGCCCTGGGTGTGGTGGCGTTTTCCGCTGTCGTGGATTGGGCATTCCAACACTATCCGGCCCAGTTCACCTGGTTGTTCATCGGTTTCATTGCGGGTACGTTTCCTTCGTTGTTCAAGACAGCCGGCAAGCAGGGGCGCAAGCCTTATCACTGGCTGGTACTGGTGGCGTTTGCGGCCGGCATCCTGCTCTTTATGCGCTGGATGCAATCCGTGCAGAATGTGCAATTGACCGAGAACTTCTGGAACTGGCTGCTGAGTGGTGCGCTTATCGGACTGGGCGTGGTGGTGCCAGGCTTGAGCCCCTCGAATTTCCTGATCTACCTTGGCCTGTATCAACCCATGGCAAACGGCATCGCCAGCCTCAACTTTGGAGTGGTCATTCCTTTGGCGATCGGCGGGTTGCTGAGCGTGCTGCTGCTGGCCAGGCTGATCTCAGCTTTGTTCAACCGTGCCTACACCTTCATGTACCATCTCATCCTGGGTGTGGTTATCGGCTCCACACTCGCGATCATTCCCTCCGGGGTGAATGGTTGGACCATCGCGGTGTGCGCCGGATTGTTCCTCTTTGGGGCAGCCTGTTCCTTTGGACTGGCCAAGGTGGATGAAGCCCACCCGCACGAATCATTGTTATGACCATAAGGAATTGTTGATCTGCATCAATCGCCCCATGGAAACATGGGGTGTTTCTTTTGCCGATCGGGACACAAAAACACTTGACAGTGTTATAGTCAACCATCCGTTGACTCTTGATCAGGAATTTCAAGTGGCGCAGAAATCCGACCGCATCCTCTCACTTCAAATCGCCGGCCTGCAGGGCTTCTATTGGATGATCTACTGTCCGATCGGAAGTTTCGCTTCTGTGTACCTGCTCTCACGTCATTTTTCAAACCAGCAGATCGGGTGGGTCATTGCCATCAGCAACATATTGGCCATCCTGCTGCAGCCCCTGACGGGGATGCTGCTCGACAGACTGCCGCGACTGTCGCTCAAATTGGTGATGAGCCTGTTTTCCATTCTCAGCCTCTTGCTGCTGGGCGGGCTGTTCCTACTGGATGCGGGACTGCTGGTGGCAGCCATTCTATACGTAGGCATCCTTGCGCTCATGTACACCCTACAGCCGCTGGTAACGTCCATCACATTCCAGTTTATCAATGCCGGGCACGATGTCAGTTTTGGCATCACCCGCGCCGCAGGTTCGATTCTCTTTGCAGGCTTGTCCACAGTCCTGGGTTTCCTGGTCAAAAGCTTTTCCACTGGTATCCTTCCCCTGATCAGCGTTGGGTTATATGTCGGATTTTTGCTTCTCGTACTCTCATTCCCACCCCTGGTGGCGCAGCAACCAGCTCCTGGTGCAGGAATAACCGCCCGGGAACGAGGTACGCATCCATTAGCTGCCGGATTCCTAAGAAAATACAGCCGTTTCATTCCCTTCCTGCTCGGGATTGCCTGCCTGTACCTGTTTCATACCATCATAAATCTTTACCTGCCGCAGATCATTTCCCCGTTGGGCGGCAGGGAATCGGACATGGGAATCTCTTTGACCATTGCCGCGCTGTGCGAGTTGCCGGCTTTCTTCGGGTTCAATTACCTGGCTGCGCGCATCAATTACCGGAATCTGCTCAAGTTCTCTGGGCTGTTTTATGCCATCCGCAGCGTTATTTTCCTCCTGGCTGGCTCCAAGTTGAGCATCAACCTGGGGCAGGTGTTCCAGGGCATCACCTTCGCAATCATGCTCCCCGCGTCGGTTTATTATGTGAATAAACTGATGAGCGAAGAGGATCGCATGAAGGGGCAGACCTTCCTGACCGGCACGATGACCCTGGGCAGCCTTTTCGGCAGCGTGGGCGGAGGGTGGCTGCTGGACCATTTCAATGTCCAGGCGCTGTTGGTCTTTGGAGTGATTGGAGCTGTGGTTGGGAGCTTGTTATTGTTCTATGCCACCGGGGTCATTAAGAAACCCGCGGTTGCTTTTCAAGAGTGATCTGAAAGCAATAAACAAGAAACAGGAGGACGATATTATCCTCCTGTTTTGATTTATTACCCGAACTCCAGTGGCAGGTGTTATCAACCCCGCTTGGCCAGCGCGGCGGTGCGGGCAGCTAACTCTTTGATGGAAATCTTTTCTTTGCCCTTAATGTAAGTCTCGAGAAGGTCCCCTAAAGGTAATGCCCATTCCTGCGGGACGGGATGCAATACGCCCAGAACATTGCCAACCAGCCCGCCGTTGCAGTCCACGTCGTAGCCGGCTTTGGCCAGCAGGCTCATGGATTCGGTGAAGTCGCCACCGCCGTACCACAAGGCCAGCAGGTCAGCCGCCAGGTTGGGGTAGGCATGGATCCAGTTGTAGCGTTCAAAGTGCTTGTCCAGGTGCCGCCAGGCTGAAACTGGATCGCCAGTATTTTCCAGCACTTCCAGGCAAAACGCCAGCTTGGCGGCATACTCACTGCTGGCTGGAATATAATGCATTCCCTCGCGGATGACAGCGCGCGGGTCCTCCAGCACAAACGCCAGGCTG
>DAONEZ010000259.1:0-2771 GCA_035403345.1 Anaerolineaceae bacterium | reverse complement strand
ACGCAGAGCGGTGTTGATCTTCTCGCGCTCGGACAGCACGCCATCCAGCAGAATACCGCCGATAACGGAACGCAGCGTGGTGGTGGCGATACCCTGGGCAGCCAGTTCAAAATTCTGGACCTGCAGCACGGACTGCACGGGATCGAATACCTTGTAGTACCACAGGAAGTCGATCGAGATGGGGGCATTATCCTGTGTGATCGAAGTCTGGGCGGGAATCTCACGCACCTGCTCGCGCAAGTCCACCGTCACCGGGCGATCTACAAACGGGATCAGCAGCACGAGACCGGGTCCCTTGGGTCCGATGCAGCGTCCCAAGCGGAAAACGACCACCCTGCGGTACTCGGGCACGATCTTGATGGATGCCGCCAAGAATACGACCACGATGACCAGCAAAGCACCCAAAAGACAATAGAGCAAAAACGCATTACCAGGCATGTTTCCTCCTTAAGGAATACAAACAAAAATGTTATTGCTTTTCAACCGGTGCAACCACCAGCACCAGCCCCTCGCGTGCAATCACTTTTACAAGGTTGCCTGCGGGGATAAATTGCTCACTACGGGCTGTCCATTCCTCACTACCCACATATACTGTGCCTTCGCGGAAGACATCGGTGCGCGCCTCACCCACCTTGTCAATCAACCTGGAAAGGTCTTGCGAAGGCCTCATCTTCATGGCTTCCAGGCTCTTGCGACCTACAAGCCAAAGAAAAGCGATCACCATGAGACTGACCACAGTAGCAAAAAACGGATTGATCGCAGGAGCCCCGGTCTCGGTTTTGAACAGGAAGACTGTGCCAACGACGATGGATAGGAGCGCGGGGATCAGCCAGTACCACTTCCTGGTCTTTCTTAATGCGATAAGGAATGGCACGATGCCCACCAGCAGGAGGATGAGCGCCCACCAGTGGAAGGGAAGCTTGTACACCGCATAACCGGCCAGGAAGATGGCGAACAGAGCGCCAACCTCCAGGATGCCCGTGCCGGGTGTGAAGAGGGCCAGAACGCTGAAAACCAGCCCCAACACCAGGATCAGGTATGCCACATTTGGATCAAAAAGTACCTCCATACTTTTCCTTTCGTCCCTCGTGAAGCGAGGGTTAATTCATTATACATGAAGCGATTGTTGCTGGTGCGAATTAGTCGAATCCGACTCACTATTTATTATACGAAACTAGTATTAGAAAGGTGTCAAAAAGCGGCGCAGTCGTGGTGGAGTACAATCAAGCCATGGGTACATGGATCAGTCACTTGCGAATTGCAGAAGAATTACTCCACACCATTACCGGTTTGGATGTTCCTGGATTTACATTTGGCAGCCTGGCTCCGGATTCCGGGCTGCCGAACGAGGATTGGAGTGAATTTGATCCCCCCAAGACCGTGACCCATTATCTTCCCGAAGGCAGTGGCGAATACGGCACCCGCGACCTGCAGTTCTTCCGGAAAAACGTGGGTGTATATCCTCCGGTCAGCCGGTTCGATTTCAGTTTCAAACTGGGCTATTTCCTTCATCTTGTTTGTGATCACCTGGCAGCAGAACGTTTCGGGCAGCCCTCACGAGAGTATTTCGATGAGTTGTTCCAGCAAAAGTCTTCCTCCGAGGCATGGGACCTGATTAAGACCGACTGGTACGGGCTTGACCACCTTTACTTAAGAGATCACCCTGATTCACTCTTCTGGAAGGTATTCCTGCCGGCCAGGATCCCTTTGAACCCCATCCCCTTGATCCCGCAGGCGGCGTTTGTTCACCAAATGAAATATATCAAGGAGTATTACGCTCATCCGGACGAGAAACGGGTGCTTGACAGGCCTTTTCCATATATGAATGAAAAGACGATGGCACGCTACGTCAGCGATGCAGCGGCCTCTTGCATGAAAATACTGGTATCCTTGCGCGATAAGGACCCGGACGCAATGGCAGCCTCTGCAGTGGAACTACTCCCTGCTAATGAACGCGCTCCGTTCCCGCCCCCCCTGGGAGACGTCTCCTGATTCAACCTACATAAGATTTCTGTCTACTGAATTCTGATTTGCCGCAGGGTTTTTGTTATATCATATATAGGCATCAAATGATTCCTATGAAGGTCTGCCATGCTCGATGAGTTGTACCCTGCAATTGAAGCAGCCACCCATGCCTTGTCGACCGTGTATCTGCCCGCGTTTGATGGAGCAGCCCTGCGGAACGAATTGTCGAGATCAGAAGCGTTCCTGCTTCTGGCTGTTCCCACATTCGGCTCAACAGTATCTGAGAAGCTGCTTTCTGTGCGCAACCCTTACAATGCGCCCGGTTTGTATGAGATAACATTATTGGAATTGTGTAACAAAGGTATGCTGGAACTCCATGTAGAACACGTATTTTGCATAACCCGAAAAGGACTGGATACAGTCAAAGTCCTGCTGGCGAGCCTTTACCAGGCCTTGGCCGGTTTTCATCCCCTGGCAGAAACAGAGTTGAACAGGCTGGCTGGCTGGCTTAAGAACCTGTCGGAAAGCTGTTTGAGTGCAGCGGAACCGCCCGGGAAATGGTGCCTGGAGCATATCCACATGTTGGATCCGGGTGTGGTGGCTCACCCGATGGTAAAGATCGATCAGCATCTTAGTGAGTTAGGCGCTTACCGCGATGACGCTCATTTGGCAGCCTGGCAGGAATTAACTATGAGCGGGCATGCCTGGGAGCTGCTGACACTCTTGTGGGTGGAAAAGGCTGCCTCTCTCAAACGGTTGAATCAAAAATTGGCGCACCGTGGATACTCGCTGGACCAAACCCGCGC
>DAONEZ010000258.1:0-2778 GCA_035403345.1 Anaerolineaceae bacterium | reverse complement strand
CTGCGATCGGATTGGGAACAATTCAATCAGATCTAATCGATTTAATGCAATCGGTGAGAGCTGCCCGGGCGTTTGGGCAGCTCTCTATTTTCGCGTGATATACTTTCGAAAATCTTAACATGGAGCAGGATATGGCAGCGATCAAGGCAGTGATTTGGGATGTGGGGGGAGTGCTTTTACGGGCGGAGGATGAAACCACCAAGACGGCACTAGCCAGCCGCTATGAGCTTACCTTAAAGGAACTCTACCGATTGGTGTTCTATGGCGAGTCTGCTCAACAAGCTATTCTGGGCGTGATCAGCGAACGAGCCCATTGGGCGAATATTGCAGCAATACTTCATCTCAATGAGCAGGAATTGGCTGATTTTGAGCGGGACTTCTGGGCGGGGGATAGCCTGGATATGGATTTGATCAGTTTTATTCGTTCTTTGAAAAAAAATTACAAGACCGGATTGCTGAGCAATGCCTGGGATGGCGCGCGCAAAGCCCTGAGTGAAATCTACCACTGCATGGATGCGTTTGATTACTCGATTTTTTCTGCGGAAGTGTGCCTGGCAAAGCCGGATCCGGCTATATATATGAAACTTATAGAGATGATGAGTGTGCTCCCGGAAGAAGCCATATTTGTGGACGACCTGCAGGAAAATGTGGCGGCTGCCAACAGGCTGGGGATACACGGCGTGCAATTTTTCACCTCAGCCCAGGCAAAGCAGGATGTTCAAAGACTGCTGGCATAGACCGAGATGTTGATCGAACTAAAATCCAACGATACCGTTACGGTCGCAATACTGTCAGACTCACATGTTCCCGACCGGGTCAATGAATTGCATCCTGCATTAATTGTAGGATTGAGAGAACTTCAACCGGACTACATTTTCCATGCCGGAGATGTATCTGACCAATCTGTATTGATACGCCTGATGGAAATAGCCCCGGTTTATGCGGTGCGGGGGAACAGGGATTTTCTACTGGCCAATCAATTGCCCATGCACCAGGTTTTCATTATTAATGGGGTCAAAGTGCTGCTCACGCACGGCCATAAGGATTTCCTCACCTATTGGTGGGATAAGGCTGTGAATTTCATCCAGCATTACAAAATTCACCGATATTTTTCCCGGCTGCAGCAGATTTTTCCCGCAGCCCGCGTCTTCATCTTCGGTCATACCCATCACGCGGAGAATACCTGGCAGGAGACGCGCTTGTACTTCAACCCGGGCTCCTGCAGTGCCGGGGAGCCTCCAGATTTCTCAATCTCTTATGGCGTGGTAAAATTTCACCTTGATGGCAGGATAGAAAGTCAGTTGATCCCGCTGACCGGTGCGCGAGTTGGCTTCAGGAAATGGAAGTTGCAAGCGTAAGCATACGTAGAAAATCTCCGAGTAAAATTATCCAGTTTCCAACAAATTCTTGACCGTTTACGAATCCGTTGTTATAATAAAAAATTGCCTATCTTGGCTCTATTTTTACGCCAGGACTATGAATAATATTCGCCAGGTTGATATTTCTTAGGAGAAACCAATGGCTTCTGTTCTTCCAACAAAATCATACGCTCGCATTCCTGTTGTTTTTAACATGCCCAACCTCATTGAGGTTCAACTGGATTCTTTTCACCGCATGAAAGAAGACGGCCTGGGCGATCTGTTTGACGAAATTTCCCCGATCGAATCCTATAACAAGGGGATGAAGTTATTCTTCCCCGGACGCAGCCCCGAAGCTAAGCAATGGGGTTTGAAATACTGGTTCGAGCCCCCCAAGCACACGATTGAAGAGTGTGTTGAGCGCGACCTGACTTATGCCAGTTCCATGTACGTCTCTGTGCTGCTGGCAGGTCCGGACGTGCCTGAACCTGTGAAATCCGATATTTTCCTGGGCGATTTCCCTGAGATGAGCGACAAGGGCACCTTCATCATCAATGGTACCGAACGCGTGGTGGTCTCACAGTTGATCCGCTCTCCGGGCGTTTACTTTGAAGCCCCGGTCGATCGCGCCACCGGGCACCGCCTGGCGATGGCCAAGTTGATACCTGACCGCGGCGCGTGGATGGAATTTGAAACGCGTAAGAATGATTACCTCATTCTCAAGTTCAACCGCAAGCGCACCGTTCCCATTACCATTTTCCTGCGCGCGCTGGCAGCCGTAGATGACCTGCTGCCCGGTGAGAGCCCTATTAAAACCGGCTCCGACGAGGAATTGATCGCGCTTTTCAACGATATTGATAACAACCCGGACCGCCAATTCATTGCGTCCACCATCCGCCAGGAACCCGCCTGGGATCTGCATGCACACCAGACCATTGCTGAAGCCGCTCTCATCGAGTTCTTCCGCCGCATGCGCCCTGGCGATCCGGCTAACCTGGAAAACGCACGCCAATTCATGGAAGAGCAGTTGTTTGACAACCGCCATTATGACCTGGAGCGTGTCGGACGTTACAAATTGAATCAGAAACTCGATCTGATGAGCCGTATTCCTGTCTCTCATCGCAGCGTAACCAAGTGGGATATCGTCTACCTGGTGCGCCGCATGATCCTCATCAACAATGAGGTTGAGGACAAGGACGATATCGACCACCTGGGAAATCGCCGCGTCAAGACTAACGGCGAGTTGATCCAGAACAAGTTGCGCATCGGTCTGCGCCGCATGGAACGCGTCATCAAAGAGCGTATGTCCATCCGCGACCAGGACCAGGTCTCACCTGTCAGCCTGATCAACATCCGACCGGTTGTGGCAGCCCTGCGCGAATTTTTCGGGTCATCCCAATTGTCTCAATTCATGGATCAA
>DAONEZ010000257.1:0-2778 GCA_035403345.1 Anaerolineaceae bacterium | reverse complement strand
AAGCGTTTGAATAACCTTGCAGAACGGATCAATACCTGGGCAAGCGCAATGACCTTGCCATCCTCCGAACGCCAGGCCAGGCGTTCGGCTGACCAGCCCACCTCGGCCTTTACCTGCGCCCATTCGGCAGTCTGCAGAAAGTGCGCGGTCGGGCTCGCCTGGAGCAGTTCATTCCAATTGGCTGCGTCCACGGTCTCAACCTGCATGCTGCCTCCCCTCGATCCAGGATCGGATGATATCCTCTCCGCATTTTCCTGCGATCGGGAGCAGATCAATTTCCTGCGGGCTGAAGAATCCCACCTGTGAGGTTTCCGAGGATAGTCTAAACTCGCCTCCCTGGAGAGCCATGCGGTAGACAACCACTAACGCATTTCCCCTGGGATCTTCAATGTCCTCAAAGATCCCTTCGAGGGAGAGAGATTGAACAGTCAAACCAGTTTCTTCCAGTGTCTCCCGTTCAGCGGCGGTCTGCAGGGACTCGTCCACTTCCACATAACCGGCCGGCATGTGCCAGCAGCCTTTCCAGGGCTCGTTCCCGCGTTGGATGAGCAGCAGCCTTCCATCTCTTTCGATACACGCCCCGGCGCTTACCTTCCATTGCTCGTAATGGATCCAACCGCAAGCCGGGCAAACCTCGCGTGGTCTGCCTTCCACTTGCCTGAATTCCACAGGACTACCGCATTGATAACAGAAATGTGACATCTTAATCCCCGGAACCGCCGCGCAGTTTTTCGTACCCTTTGTAGAGGGAATACAATCCCTCGTGGAACACCTGGTCGCATGCCCCCACACTGCGGCGGATCTCACCGCCAAAACCACGTTTGAACCGATAGACCCCCCACAGCCCGTCATGTGCGTCCTTGCGGGTAAAGGAATCCTCCAACTCCGATTCCTCGCGGTCAGGGATGCCCCACAGGTCATAATCAGTGCAGCCATTTGCTTTCGCCCAGCGCATGGCCTCCCACTGGATCAGGTAAGCCGGCATGCGGTTGCGTTCGAGGTCCGAGGACGCCCCATACAGGTAATAGGCGTGTTCCCCGAAGGCAAACACGAACAGAGCCGCCAGGGGCTGCCCGGCATAAGATGCCGTGAGCAGTTCGCAATGCCCGCCTGGATGAAACAGGTCGTATACCTTCTGGTAGTACGCCCGGCTGTGTACCCCGAATTTGTCACGCTGCGCAGTTAGAAGAGAGAGCTCGTGAAAAACGCCTACATCAGTAGAAGGAGTGACTACCACTTCCTTCTTTTCAGCCAGGCGGATGTTGTAGCGCGTTTTTTGTTTCATACGCGCCAGGATATCCTCTTCCGAACCCTCCAGGCTCACAACCACGGTGCGCCGGGGCTGAACCGGTTTTGCAAGTTGACATGCCTCAAACAAGCCCGGGAATAAATCCGGTTCCCACGCGTCCGGCTCGATCTTCAGAAAGATAGCCCGGTTGCGCTTACACACAACTTCAATCCCGGCTGCCAGGTCCGTCGAGTAACCTACCGGCCCCTTGGGCAGGTAAGCCACGCTGAATCCCCCGGGCAGCGTCCGGAAAAGGATCTGCGCACCTGCGCTGCCGCAAACCAGGCGAATTGCCTTCCAGCCAAAGGCAGCTTTCAACTGCCCCCATTCTCCGGATTGCAGAAAATGGACGCCGGCATGAGCTTTCAGGAATTCATTCCATGCCTCGAGTGAGATTTCCATGATTATTCGATGGAAAGCAGTTCCGGCGCGGGGGTGCTGCCCAAAGAAGATCCGGGAATGGTGGCATCCACCAGGCTGATAATGTCCTGCACCTTGCCCTGGTCTGACAGGCAGAGCAGTTCTTCGATCTTGCTTTTCAGTTCCTGCCCGCCCAGGTTGGAGGGATCGTCATATCGGAAGATATCCGGATGCTCGGTTGGCTCAAACTGGTTGCCCTCTTCCCACAGGTCTTCGCTCAACTTCTCGCCCGGACGAATGCCGGTGTACTCAATTTCAATATCCTTGCCTGGTTCCAGACCAGACAGGCGGATGAGGTCTTCCGCCAGGTCCAGGATCTTCACCTGCTGCCCCATGTTGAGCACGAAGGTTTCGCCGCCCTTGCCCATACCGGCTGATTGCAGCACCAGGTAAACTGCCTCCGGAATGGTCATGAAGTAACGCTGCATATCCGGGTGGGTGATGGTCACGGGACCGCCCGCGGCGATCTGGTGCTTAAATAGCGGCACAACACTGCCGCGGCTGCCTAATACGTTGCCAAAACGCACCACGCAGTACATATTGCCAGTTCGCCGGGCTGCGTCCAGGACGATCATTTCGGAAAGCCGTTTGGTCGCGCCCATGATGTTGGCCGGGCGGATGGCCTTATCGGTGGAAATCATCACCAGGCGCTTGATATCGTTCTCTTCGCAAGCGCGCACAACATTACGCGTGCCGCGCACGTTGTTATCCACAGCTTCGTCAATGTTCATTTCCATCAGGGGCACGTGCTTATGGGCGGCGGCATGGAAGACAACCTCCGGCGCCTGCTGCTTGAACACGTGACTGATGCGGGAGTAATCGCGCACATCAGCGATCACCGGGGTGGTGGCTAACTGCGGGAAGCTCTCCTGCAGCTCCAGGATGGATTCAAAGATGCTGTTCTCGCCGTGGCCCAGCAGCACCAGCCTGGAGGGGTCCCAGCGCGCGATCTGGCGGCAGAGTTCGCGCCCGATCGAACCGCCAGCACCCGTTACCATCACCACTTTGCCGGTCAGCGTTTCGCCGATCAGTTCTTCTTTCATGTGTGCCGGCTGGCGGCGCAACAGGTC
>DAONEZ010000256.1:0-2804 GCA_035403345.1 Anaerolineaceae bacterium | reverse complement strand
GCCCACTTGGTGGAGTTTTGCGAACCCAGGTCATCCAGCACGAGCAGCCCCACGTTGCGGATCTCTTCAAAGCGCTGCTCGAAGGTGGTATCGCTGGAGTCGTAAGAATACCGCAGCCAATCCAGCAGGTCGGGCACTGTGAGGAAGAGCGTGTTCATGCCGTATTCCACGCAGGTGTTGGCCACCGCGGCCGCCAGGTGCGTCTTGCCGCAGCCGTAAGAGCCCATCAACATCAGCCAGCCATGCGGTGAGGCGGCAAATTGCTGCGCCTGGCTGAGGGCATATTGCAGCGAGCGGATCTGCTCGTCACCCAGCCCCATGCGCCCCTGCACGGAAAAATTCTGGAAGGTCATGTGCTTGAAGGCTTCCAGGTTGCTCATGCGGTAGAGCCTGGCCTGGGAGGAACGCGCGGTTTCGCTCTGCTTGCACACACACGGCACCAGCTTGCCAAAGTCCGGGTCGGAAACGGGCAGGTCACGGCGCAGGAATCCAATGCCGCCGCAGATGGGGCATACGTCGCCAGTGGGCTGGCGAGGATCAGTGCTGGACGTAGTCGGCATACTCCCCTTCGCTGTCCCTTTTGCGACCTTCTTTAGCGGATCTCCGATCGGCTCCATCACGTCCCTTCTCTTTCCAATCCTTTAAGATTGCTTCCACATAGCGCCAGTTGCGCACATTTTTCACCACGGCGATGCGTAGTGCATCGCTGATCCACTCAGCCGGGTAAGTTTGCTCGGCTTCTTTCAAGGTATCCACGATCATGGGCGTGAGCGGACCAATGTTTTGCTCGTAGAGACCGAAGATGTTCGGACGTTCGGGTGGCAGTACCCCGGACACATGCTCCTGCCTGTCGGCATCCCATTTGCCGTCCAGCAGCCCCTGGCAGGCGGCCCGGCCGCGCTCCGAGTTGAGGAAGTAGAAAACATCCTCTTCAAGTTGAGCCGCCACCAGTGTTCCCCGCTGGCAGGCGGACTCCAGAGCGGACTGCAATGCCTGCGCCTGGTCGTCACCGTCCGCGCTGAAGGCCGCCATCAGGCGCGCGTCCTTGCTCATGTCCGAAAGGCGTACGAAACGCGGCTCGGCCGGCTGCAGGCTCAGCGCCCAAAATACATACAGCGAAACTCGTAGTTCACCCGCGCTTTCGATCTCCGGCAGCAGGTCAGTGAAGAAGACCTCTGGAACGGGGATGCTCTTTTCGTCCACGGAAGAAAAGCCTTTAAATGTCATAAGGCTGCCCTACTTGCGCTTATCCTTGAACGGTCGTTCGGTCATAGTGATGGAATCTTCGAATTTGGCCAGGTTCTCGATGAACACCACCTCGATACCCGAGTGAGTTGGACCGTTCCTGTGCTTGGACACGATCAGTTCGGCAATGTTGTGGCGCGGGTTATCCTTGTCGGTATCCTGGCGGTGGATGAACATGACGATATCAGCATCCTGCTCCAGGCTGCCCGATTCGCGCAGGTCTGAAAGCACGGGGCGCTTGTCCTGGCGCGATTCCACAGCGCGCGAGAGCTGCGCAGCGCACAGCACCGGGACGTTCAATTCACGCGCCAATTGCTTCATGCTGCGGGAGATATACGAGACTTCCTGCACGCGGTTCTCGCTGCGCGAGTCGTTGCCCATGAGCTGCAGGTAGTCAATGATGATCAGGTCCAACCCGAATTCCATGTGCAGACGGCGGCACTTGGTGCGCACTGCCAGCGGCGTGATGGCAGGCGTGTCGTCCAGCCACAGGTGGGCGTCTCCCAGTACCTCGATGGCCTGGGTGAACAACGGCCATTCCGCGTCCTTGAGCTTGCCTGTGCGCAAACGCTGCGTGTCGATGGCCGTCTCCTGGGCGATCAGGCGCTGCACCAACTGCGTGTTGGACATTTCCAGCGAGAACATGGCCACGTTCTTCTTGTAAGTTTGTGCGGCATTCTTGGCGACCGAAAGCAGGAAACCTGTTTTACCGGAGCCCGGCCGCCCGGCCACAATGAGCAGGTCGGATTTCTGCAGTCCGCCCAGACATTTGTCCAGGTCTTTAAGGCCGGTTTTTACACCGAAAATATCCTCATCGTGTTTTGATAGCTCATCCACCTGGTCGTAATAAGTGCTCAATACCTCGTGAATGGGTTCCAGGTCATGCCGCACGCGCCTCGAACTGAGTCCGAAGACGGCTTTCTCGGCTGAATCGATGATGGTATCTACAGATTTTTGCTGGTCGTACGCCAGCTTGGCCATGTCGTTGGCGGAAGCCAGCATCCGCCGGCGGATCGAATTCTGCTCCACGATGTGGGCGTAGGCCTCGGCATGCAGGGAGGTGGGCGTCTGGTTCACCAGGGCAAGCAGGTACGATTGCCCACCGATCTCGGAAAGCTGGGAGTGCTCCTCCAGGTCCTGGCTGAGCGTGAGGATGTCTATGGGAATGCGGCGCTCGTGCAGGCGGATGACAGAGCTCCAGATCCACTGGTTGCGGACGATATAAAAGTCATCCGGCTGCAGAATTTCAGCCACCTCGTAATAGGATTCAGGATTCAACAGCACCGAACCCAGCACGGCTTCTTCCGCTTCCGGGCTGTTAGGCTGGGACTGGATGACAGTGGTTGATTCATCTTCGTAAGGAGGAAAATTGCCCATGGGAATCCTTATACCTAATGATTGGAGTGACTCTCAATTTATAGTAGTTTACTTGTTATTACCCGGGTCGGACCCGGGTTCATCCGGGGAGGAGTCCTCGCCGGGCTCATCCCCCAGGTTAACATTTTTTAAGAAATCTTCAAACACTGACAAGCGCTTGCGGTCTTCCTCAGGGAGGATCT
>DAONEZ010000255.1:0-2842 GCA_035403345.1 Anaerolineaceae bacterium | reverse complement strand
AATTTTCGAGATAGTTTTCTATAATCATAGTATAGGTCAATCTTCACCCTTTCTCCCCGGCCGTTCCGACCTTTAGAAGGCGGTCTCCCATGAAAAAGAAAACCCTGTTCCTTCTGCTGGTCAGCTTGCTGCTGGTCAGCGTGTCCTGCAACCTGCCGCTCAAGCAGACGAACACATCGGGCACATCAGCGATCGACATGCGCGCGCTGATGAACAATGACTTTGACATCGGAAAATATGTAGAATCAGACCTGGATCAGAACGGCGAGAATGACTATTTCGAGTACTACCTGCCCATGACGGAGGTGCAGCCCCAGATATATGCTCAGCGGGTAAATTTTGCAAACCATTTACCTGAAGGGTTTATCCCCGGCATAGCGGTGAACTTCCGCAATGACACAACCTCGCCACAGGAGTTCACATATACCTTTGAGATCCCGAAAGAATTTGCGCAAAACCTGGATATGCTCTATTTTGATCCGTTACCAGATGCTGTGGTGAATGCAGATCCGATCGTGGACTACACCATCAAGCTGGACACCAAAAAGCAGGTCGATGCCTATATTTATGTTGAGCGTATCACGGGGAACCTGGACCCGGATAAGGATGATGATTTTTACCGCCGGGCTTTCCTTACCCAGGCGCTACCGGATGTGGTGAAGTACTGCAATAGTTTCGGAGAATCAGGTGAGTCACGGCAGAACTGCTACATGCGCCTGGTACAGGGGTTTATCGATTATGTTTCTCCGGATGTGATGGAAGTCTTTTGTGATGAGCTGCCGGAGCTATATGCCAGCGTATGCCTGGCTGAAGTGAAGAAAGATCCCGGGCTCTGTGCCAACCTGGACGGCAAACGCGCTGACCTGTGCCGGAAACTCTACCTGGCGGATAAATGCCGTAACACTGGCGGAACTGACGAAGAGCGTATGGTTTGCCTCGGCCAGGGAGCGATCGAATTGGGAATGGATAACGTCTGTGACCAATTACCGCTGGAGGATCTGAAAAACGATTGCCACGCGCGCATCAGAAAGGACGCTGACTTCTGCCGCAAGATTGATGATACTGAGTTGAAATCCATGTGTCTGGCGGAGGTGGGCGACGCCGGGAAGAAACAAGCTGGCGGCAAAAAGTACAATGACTACAACCGCTGGTTCCCGGCTACAGAGGACCGCACCGATTGTAAGCGTTTCGACTCGATTGCTGGTTACCCGGTGATCTACGTTGATAACGCAGGATGGAATTTGTTATGCCGTTATGGCACAACTGAGGGTGATATTTTCACCAGCCGGGGCGTTCTTTACATCCGGGCTTTCGAGAGCGAATCGGCGGCAAAAAGGGTATGGGATGAGGAGGAGGGTCCAAACGCGGTGACAGGCAACCCGGCTTCCTACCAGGAATTGATCAAGTGGGCGGAGACGGTATACACCAAAGAAAGGGGAGATAGTTGGGAACATATCAGTTACCGGGAACTGGTTAATCCAACCGGATGGTTCTATGAAGTCCATTGCGGGCGTCTATACTTGAACACCATCATCACCTACCGGCATGAGCTTATGCCGCAGAAAAACGAGGAGCTTTGCGGGCGAATTAGCCTGGAGGCCATGCTTCTGATCGATAGCAAAATGAAGTAAGCGCATGAAGTCCTGAAAAAAGCTGGAATGAATTGCCTGATTTTCCAGTTGACAATCGCTGTAGAATAGCGCATAATTTAAACGCTTCAATACTCTATCCAACTCATTTCTATCTTCTGTGTTTTCCTGGAGAGGAGGTCCTAGAAATCGTGAAATAATGTCGATTGAACTTGCCTCCTTTGTTATCCCATGTGCATTATGGATAAACGCGTTATCCCGAACCGGCGGGATGGAGCAACCGGCCAGCAGGCGCGGCTCCGATGCAGCAGCGGGATGGAATACGAAGCAGGCGGGGGGGGAAGTTCCAGTTTGAAGCCTCAGCATATCGTTCAAGACACACTCACGAGGCTTGGTCGACCGGTAAGCATTCAATCAATCTTGGAGGATGAGAGATGCGTACAAGTAAAAAATGGATCATGCTGTCCCTAATCACAGCGCTGGTCCTGGTCTTCTCCGCGTTTTCAACTGCGGCGAAGGCTGCCCCTGCTGCACCCGTCACTTTTACCATTCTGCACACCAATGACTTTCATGGTCAATTGGTAGCTTCGGGCAGTAACCCTGGATTAGCCCGAACCGCGGCAGCCATCAATGCAGTGCGGACGACCGTGGGAGCTGATAAGACCCTGGTCGTGGATGCTGGCGATGAGATGCAGGGCAGCCTGCTCTCCAACCTGTATCATGGCGAATCCACCATCGGTTCCTTCAACGCAGTTCCTTATGACCTGGCCACTTTCGGTAACCACGAATTTGATTGGGGTCAGGATGTGCTCGCCGATCGGACCGCGCAGGCGAATCATGATTACGTGTCTGCCAATATCGTAGTCAACGACACCGGCAACTGCGCTACCGCCGGATGGACCTCTCCTGCCTTTGTTACCGGAGGTCCTTACGAAATAAAGACAGTCGGCACTGCACCGAACACGGTAAAAGTGGGTTTCATTGCTGTAACCACTACCGAAGTTCCTGTCATCACAGTAGCCACGGCGACAGCCGGCCTGTGCTTCAAGGATCCACAGGTTGCCATTCAACATTACTATGACGAGCTCAAGGCTCAAGTGGATGTGATGGTAGTGCTCAGCCACCTGGGTTATAACGACGGCGGTTACGGCTATGGCGTGCCCGTCATCGGTGACAAAACCCTGGCAACAAACCTGATCAAAGCCGGAAAACCGGTTGACGATTTTATCGAACTCATCATGCCGCATCTCGAA
>DAONEZ010000254.1:0-2850 GCA_035403345.1 Anaerolineaceae bacterium | reverse complement strand
ACTTCGTCGATCCGCACAAGATCATGTCCCTGGCGCTGCGCTACCTGGTGGAAAAACGCGGGTACACCGGCTCGGTGGTACGCACTGTTTCGACCACGCGCATGATCGACCGCCTGGCAAATAAATACGGACTGACCGTACACGAAACACCGGTCGGATTCAATCATATTGCCGATTACATGATGAGCGAGAAAGTACTCATCGGGGGCGAGGAATCCGGCGGGATTGCCTTCACCGGGCATATCCCAGAGGGTGACGGTATCATCATGGGCTTGCTCATCATCGAAATGGTGGCGGAAGCCAAAACAACGTTATATGAAATGGTGGAAGACCTGCAGAAAGAGGTCGGACCGGTCTTTTACGAACGCATTGACCTGCGCCTCAAATACCCGGTTGCCAAGGATAAAATGGTGGCCAAGCTTGTCGAAGAACCCCCTGCCAGCCTGGGCGGCGAGAAGTTGACCCAGGTGACCACCATGGATGGGGTCAAATACATCTTCGCCGATGACTCCTGGCTGCTCATTCGACCGTCCGGCACCGAACCGGTGCTGCGCGTGTATGCGGAGGGACGTTCGTCTGAGATGGTCAAGGAGCTGCTCAAGTACGGTGGCGTGATCGCAGAAAACATCACGTAAATTACTGTGACAAGAAAGTGGGCTGATATCAGCCCACTTTCTTGTATCACTGTTTACATTACTCCTGCGGCAGTGCTTCGTGTTTGGTCCAGCGCTTCCACAATCCCGGCCAGACCAGCATGACTACCAGGATCAGGCAAACGATGGGCGCCAGCGCGAAAAGCGAGAACCGGCTAAGCTGTTGAGCTGTGACGACTGCCAGCGGAATACCAACGATGAGTTCCGTCACACCCGAAACCAGCCCAAGCACGCGCTGCCATTCTCGCGGTTCAAGCAGGATGCCCGCTGTAACCACTCCCCAGCCGATCATAGCCACCCAATGCAGCATCTGCACCAGCACGAAGATATCCGCCCCTACTGTGATGATACGGCTGGTACTGGAAATGCCGTTCATCCAGCATACGATGTAGGCGATGCCGGTCAGTAGTGCCAGCAGTGTGCGGCTCCAGGAACGCTTTCCGACCATGACCATCATCAAAAAGTAGATGACCAGGTAAGGGAAGAACAGGGTGAAATAGACCGGGGGGAGCTTGGCTGCCATGAAGGGGATGTTGACGAAGAAACTGCCCAGCAGCGCCGGAATGATCCCGATCACTGACAATGCGAAAGCCCATCTGCGGTTGGTGAAAAAGCCGTACGAGCTAACCGCAAACAACGCTGCGCCCAGCAGGCCCAGGTTCGCCAGGAGGGGATGGATGGTCTTGAGCAGGATCTCGCAACCGGGCTCAGCGCTTTCGGCGTGCATGCCGACCTGGTACCACTGGAAGAACAATACGAAATGACCAACAATGCCGATCACCGCAGCAAATGCTGCCAGGTAACCTCCGAGCCGATTATTCATTTTCATTGTTTTGCTCTCCTCTTGATTATTGATTTGGATTAATGATGATCAACAGGTTAATGACATTCTTTGCAGCCTTTGTAATAAGGCGCATTGTTGTGGGCTGCAACATAAACCACGGCATCCGGATCGACAACCAGGTTGCAGCCCTCCAGGAATTTCGGTTTTTCCTCCCACTTCTGCAGCGTGACATCGCAGGCAACGTACACTTTTCCTGTCCAGGTATCATTGCACAGCGGTCCGTGAACCACCCGGTCAAAAGTGATCGTTTTATTTCCGATCTGGATATCTTTCGGACCATCCTTTATCAATTCTGCCTCCGACGGAAACAGGGAGGCATCTTCCAGGTAAGTGATGCTGCCCTCTGAACACACATCAGGTTTACACGCGGTCAAACCCAGCAAGGCAATCCCAAGAACTAGGATCAAGTAGCGTTTCATAGATGCTCCGAAATGGTATGAACCTATTATCCGGAAATATGCGTTGGATTACTTTGCTTTAGGTTAAATTGATTGGCGCGTTTTATGGGAATTCGCTAAAATGGGATAAAGAGGTAGCAATTGACCGACGAGAAATCATTTCTTAACCACCCCGTTTTCCTGGTACTGGATGATCTTTCCAGGAAGCGGATAAGCGCTGTCTCCCTGCTCAAAGAGTATAAAAAAGGGGAATATCTCGTACGCCAGGGAGAGATCTGGCCGCACCTGTTCTACATCCTGCAAGGGAAAGTGGTGGCGGAGAAGGACTCCGCCGAAGGGCGGAGCCTGATCGCGGCATCTTTTACGACTGGCGAGATATTCTGGGGGTTGGGCTTTTTCCTGGAAGATGCCGCCATGCCAGCCGCGCTCAAAACGACCGAAGATACCAGGGTCGTATTGTGGACCCGGTATGACCTGCTGCCCCTCATCCATGATAGCGGCCGGTTCTCGTGGGAACTGGCGAAGTTGGCCATCCAACGGATGCAGCAGGCCAGCGAGATCCTCGAATCGATGACCTTTCACCCCATCGCGGTGCGACTGGCCAGGATGCTGATCGACATATCCAGCAGCACAAGCGGTCATCGCATAGAACGCGACCTGACGCTGGATGAGATGGCTTCCAGGCTGGGCACCACGCGGGAGATGGTGTGCCGCTTGTTATATAAGTTCTCCGATGAAGGCTTGATCAAGATCACCCGCACGGAATTCTCGATTGTAGACGCTGATAACCTGCTCAACCGCGCTCAAAGATAGCGCGGCTGGAGGCAATATCCTGGGGCTCAGTTAGCGATTAGCGAAAAACGAAACGCAGCAACCTGACGACCAATACAACAAGTATCAATCCCAGTGCAGCCAGGCCAAAAAATGGAAGCCCATAATCATCAGCAAAACCGGT
>DAONEZ010000253.1:0-2866 GCA_035403345.1 Anaerolineaceae bacterium | reverse complement strand
CAAGGTGGAGGAGTGGGCGCGGGCCGAGAACTGCACCGCCGTGCACGGCCCGTTGGGGTTCACCGATATGGACCAGGCCGGCATGCTGGTGGAGGGCTTTGACGAGCTGGCTACCATGGCCACCAACTATAACTACCCCTATTATCCGCAGCACCTGGAACGTTTGGGTTATGCCAAGGACGTGGACTGGATCGAGTACGAGTTCACCACTCCCACTGAACCTGATCCGAAGATCGCCAAGCTCTCTGAGATCATCCAAAAACGCGAGAACCTGCATCTGTATGTGCCGAAAAACAAGCAGGACATGCTATCGCGGGCCGGGGAACTCTTCTCCCTTTTCAATGAGACCTACCGCAACCTGTACGGTTTCATCCCCCTGAGCGACCGCCAGATCGAGGAATACACGAAGCAATACCTCGGTTTCATCCGCCCGGATTTCGTGCCGCTCGTGCTGGATGCCCACGAGCGCATGGTGGCCTTCGGCATCACCATGCCTTCGCTCTCGCGCGCCATGCAGAAAGCCAACGGGCGCCTCTTCCCCTTCGGCTTCTTCCATATCTTGCGTGCCATGAAGAAGAATGACCGCGCCGACCTGTACCTGGTGGCGGTCAAGCCCGAATACCAGGGCAAGGGCGTCAACGCCGTGCTCATCCATCACATGACCGAGGTTTTCATCGCGCATGGCATTCGCAAGGTGGAGTCCAACCCTGAGCTCGAGACTAACCTGCTTGTGCAGGGACAGTGGAAGCAATTTGAAAAACGCCAGCACAAGCGCCGCCGGGTGTATATTAAGCACCTTGCATCAAATTAGCCTTCGGTCAAACGAATCTGCATCATCTGATCGGGGTTTTGATTAAGTACGATTCTTGAAATTATGGAGCTGGTTCATGTCGATTGAGATCAAGGAAGTTGTTACCAGGCGGGACCTGGAAACCTTTATTCGTTTCCCGCTCAAACTCTACAAGGACAATCCTTATTACGTGCCCAGTATGTACCCTGACGAGGTCAATTGTCTCTCGCGGGATAAAAACCCGGCGTTCAAGACCGCCCGGGCGCGTTACTGGCTGGCTTACAAGGATGGCAAACTGGCGGGGCGTATCGCCGGCATGCTGCTGCCCACAGAGGAAGAGAAATGGGGCAGTAAGGCCATGCGCTTCGGCTGGATCGACTTCATCGATGATAATGAGGTGGTCAAAGCTCTCATTGGTCAGGTGGAGGACTGGGCGCGTGCAGAGGGCATGACCAGCGTGCATGGTCCGTTGGGATTCACCGACATGGACCGGGAGGGAATGCTGATCGAGGGTTTCGATGAGATGGTGACCCTGGCGACCATTTACAACTATCCCTATTACCCCAAATACATAGAGGAGCTCGGTTACACCAAGGACGTGGATTGGCTTGAGTTCCAATTTGACTTTACGCTGGATTGGGAGTCAGTGAAGGCTCATAAAGCCGCCGAAATGGTGGCCAGGCGCTACAACCTGCATCTCTTCAAGGGCAGCAAGAAAGAATTGTTAAAAATTGCCCCGCAGATCTTCGAGGTGATCGACGAGTCCTACCGCCACCTGTACAGTACCGTGCCATTGAATCGAGAGCAGGTGCAGACTTATATCAACCAGTATTTTGGTTTTGTCAACCTTGATCTTGTCTCTGTCGTGCAGGATAAGGATGACCGCGTGGTCGGCTTTGGCATCACTTTTCCCTCTTTCTCCAAAGCCCTGCAAAAGAACCGCGGCTTCCTGTTCCCATTCGGGTTTGTCCACCTGCTGCGCGCCCTGCGCAAGAATGACACGGCCGACCTGTACCTGGTGGGCGTCCGGGATGAATACCTCTCGCGCGGCGTGACCGGCATGATGATGGTGGACATCTACGACGGGTTTATGAAGCACGGTATCCGTTACGCGGAGTCCAACTGCTGCCTGGAGAACAACCTCAACATCCTTGCCACCTGGAAAAACTTCACGACGCGCCAGCACAAGCGCCGCCGCTGTTATGTGAAGCACCTGGATGGGGGAGAGAAATAAAGGCTCGATAAGGTTTTGAGTGACCGAGCATCTGTAACCAGGACTAACATTCCTGGTTACGTTTTTATTGATTTCGTTTTGTTGACTATTGACATATAGATGTTTGTCTATATAATAATTGTATGAACACAGTAGAATTTGCCAAGGCGTTGGCGGATGAGACCCGCCAGAGGATCATGTCCATCTGCTGCTGCCGCTCATTGAGTGTGAATGAAATTGTTGAGCAGACCGGTGTGACCCAGCCGACAGTATCTCACCATTTAAAAGTCCTGCGTGATGCCGGCCTGGTCAATACGGAAAGGCGCGGCAAGGAGATCTTTTACTCTCTCAACCAGGAAAAACTGGCTGAGACCTGCTGCCAGGTCGCTGGCGTGTTTGCCCCGGGTGTGGAAGTGTGGATCAGTTTGAAAGAGTAGTTTTTTTTTACCAAAACATATTGATACTTGTAAATATGATATTGTTAAAGGAGAGAATAATGACAAAAGCAGTTTCATTACAGAATGCCCGCAAGATCCATCAAAATGTGCGCGAGCACTACGCCGGGCTTGTCGATGCAACCACCAGTTCTTCCAGGGGCTGTGGCTGCAGTGGAGATTCTGCCTCGTGCTGCCCTGAAGCCTCGACCCTGTATGGCGAAAAGGATTGGCAGAACCTGCCCGGCAGTGTCACCGAGATCTCCCTGGGATGTGGTGATCCCGTAACGCTGGCAAGCCTGGTTCCCGGTCTTACAGTGCTGGACCTGGGTTCCGGCGGCGGTATTGATTGTTTCCTCGCAGCCCAACGCGTAGGTCCGACCGGCAGGGTCATCGGTGTGGACATGACGGCTAAGATGATCGAACGGG
>DAONEZ010000252.1:0-2879 GCA_035403345.1 Anaerolineaceae bacterium | reverse complement strand
ACTCCTGGACCGCGGACCTGCAGGATTTCGACATCCACCTGGAAGAGACTTTCAATGTGTACACCCTTAACCCCGTTAACGAACCGGATGCGCGGGGGTATGAGGTGAATGCCTGGTTCCGCGATGATCAACGCCCGCTAGAGGCCGAGGACATCCGCCGTGGATTGCTGGTGTTGGAGTGGAGCCGGGCAGACCTGCTCGAACTGGCGGCCAGCCTACCGCCGCTGCAACTGGACCGCGATTTCCCCGGTGAACGCTGGAGCATCCGCGGGGTACTGCGGCATGTGGCCAACGCCGAGCACTGGTACCTGGACAGGTTAGGGCTGGCTGGTGAGAGCCGCCAGGAGCTGCCCACGGACGTGTTCGAGCGCCTGCTCACCGTGCGCTCGCGTTTCAACGAGGTGCTGCCAACCCTGCAAGGAGTGGCAGATGTACGCGAGGTCACGGGTGAATCCTGGAGCCCGCGCAAGGTGCTGCGCCGCGCTGCCTGGCACGAAATCGACCACATCGAGCACATATTCAAGCTCATCACCATGTTATAAAGGATGCGCCTCCGGTGAAGGAGGCGCAGGGTAGTTGATCAAAAGGACGGGGCAAAGTGGATCACCTGGAGTGCTCATTGAACCCCAGGAAACTGAACGCCAGGAACATCAGCCCGACGAGGGCTACGACAACATATACTGATACTGCCATGGTTACCTCCACATCACGTCCCTTTCAAATCCTTAACCTGTAAAACACGCAAATTGCGTTTAAGGTATGCATATAATACGTTTAACACAAGCGAAAAGTTTCATATTAGAATGAAGAAGATGCCCACTTCACCGCAGTTCTACCGATTTATCCTTCTCCTGGGGGTTATCCTCCTGGTGCTTTCCGCTTGCGCCAAACCCACCCCCGCTCCCACGCTGCCTCCCATCACAGAGACCCCCAGCATCACACCCACGCCCAGTTCCACGCCCACCGCTACTTCTGTGGTTGTTTTCCCGGGCACGGCAGAAGGCGAACTGGGTACGGCCACTTCAACCCCCGGGCCGATTGCTACCCCACCGCCTGGTCCAGTGATCACCCTGCGGGAGAACCTGCGCGTGCTGCTGCTGGCCGGACAGGACAGCAATTCCCCTTATGTCGGGCGCACCGACGCCATCATGCTCATCCTGTATGACCCGTTGGGAGCTCGCGCCGGGGCTATCTCGCTAGCGCCTGACCTGCTGGTGAACATTCCAGGTTTCGGTACCGGCCGCTTGAACACCGCTTATGCCCTGGGAGGCGCGCAAGGTTTGCTGAACACCATCACGTATAATTTTGGGCTGACCCCTGACCACTACGCGGTGTTCAACATCGATTCCTTCACAAAATTTATCGACCAATTGGGCGGGGTACCCATTGTAAGTGAAGATCCGGTCGTGAAGAAATGCATCGCTGCCACCCCCGGCTCCCGCCCCGCGCGCGGCAGCGAAGTGGTGTGTGTATTTCGATATCGCGACGGCCCCGCAGAAATTGAGCGTAACAAACGCCAGGGGCTGGTGCTGTTATCCATCTTCCAGGCCATGGTGAAAAATGGCAACCTGGTGCGCGTGCCCGACCTCGCCAAAGCCTACGGCAGCGCCATGGATAGCGACCTGGGTTACCGCGACCTGGCCGGGCTCATCCCGCTGGCCCTGCAGATCGGTGATATCGACCGCTTCAAGACGTACACCCTGCCCGAGGGCAGCCTTACCTACCAGTCCTTCGGCAGCAGCCCGGACTCCATCTTCCTGGTGCAGAGCCAGGACGCCTACCGTGCCCTCATCCTGAAGGTGGCCGAAAAACTCTCCACGCCCATGCCTTTCAGCACTTATCTTGCAACCCTGCAGTATATGCTGCAATTCTCGCCCACCCCCACCTTCACCCCGCGCCCCACGCGCACCCCCACGCGCACGATCACACCTACGCCCACCAAGACCAAGGTTCCCACCGCCACCCCCACCCAGGCACCCACCTGGGGAGGAAATTAGGCGTTGAGATTTCACGGATAGAGTGGGGAGGCAATTTTGCAAAAACGGGTAAATATGGTATTCTCTAGTACACGGGCAATATCCCTCTCCCGGGGAGAATGAAAAGAAGGTTACTGAACAGGTACCATGCTTAAGAAACTCCTGCCGGTCATTGCCATACTCATGATAGCCCTGCTGGTGTTCCAGTTGGACACCGGTAAGTTGGATGTTGCCAAAGCCCAGAACGAGAAGAAACCTGACCGGGAAACCACGCTCCTCGTGGATACCGTCCTGTACGATTGGTGGCTGGCCAGGTGGTCGGATAACTCCATCGTGTGCGTGCTGCATATCGACCACGAAGGCCTGCCTGTCGCCGAGGACGTGTACAAAGGCTGCAGCGAGAGGGCTTATAAGGTCTGGCAAAAGACCACCCCCTGTGAGAACGCCGAAACCGGCGTGAACCTGCAGGATTGTCCCGGCCTATACATGATCCAGCAGCAATCCCATGTGGAACAAAAGAAGATCACGGTCAAGCTGCCCTCGCCCGAAGTGTGGATCACGGTTGAGAATTGTGATTTTGTGGAAGGGGAAAACCGCTGCATGGGCATCCCCACCCTGGTGCTGACTGGCGAGGAAAAGCTGCCCAACGAGAACATCATCCGCATCCAGGGCACCCTGGGAGGCAAGATGTTCTCCTGCGCCGGCAACCGCTGCGAGCTGCCCCTCACCCCCACCGGCAGGCAGGGCATCCCCCTGACGTTCTGGGGAGATTCGAGTTACGGCGACTCTACCGAACAATACACCACGCGTGTACGCGTGATCCCGTGGGGCGATTTCGCCAACGTTGATGAGAACAGCGCTGATCCCCCTTCCTATTACATTGACATGCTCAGTTCACAGTGG
>DAONEZ010000251.1:0-2916 GCA_035403345.1 Anaerolineaceae bacterium | reverse complement strand
GTCAAGCGGCTTCGGCACCACGTACTCCCTGCCAAATTCGAGCGTATTTACGCCATAAGCCTCCAGCACGCCCTGTGGGACCGGTTCTTTGGCCAGGGCTGCCAATGCCAGGCTGGCAGCCACTTTCATGTCCTCATTGATCTCGCTGGCGCGCACGTCCAGGGCACCACGGAATATGAATGGGAATCCCAGCAGGTTGTTAACCTGGTTGGGGTAATCTGAACGTCCTGTGCCCAGGATGGCATCCGGCCGGGCAAGCCTGGCCAGGTCGTAAGGAATCTCCGGGTCAGGGTTGGCCATAGGGAAAAGCACCGGATCCGCGCGCATGAGCTGCAGCAACTCGGGGCTGACGATGTTGGCTGCCGATAGCCCGATGAATACATCTGCGCCTTCCAGCACTTGCGCCAGGCTGGCAGGCTGCTCACCCTGCGCAAAAACCGCCTTTTCCGGGAACATCTCTTCTGTCCTGCCCTGGTAGATCAAGCCCTTAATGTCACACATCCAAATATGGTCTCGCGGCACACCTATGCGCACCAGGTGCTGGGCACTGGCGACCGCTGCGGCACCTGCACCGGAGAACACTACTTTGATCTCGTCTATCCGTTTGCCGTTGATCTCCAGGGCATTCGTCAGCGCTGCCCCCAGGATGATGGCTGTGCCATGCTGGTCATCATGAAAGACCGGAATATCGAGCAGTTGTTTCAGGCGTCTTTCAACATAGAAACATTCCGGAGACCTGATGTCTTCCAGGTTGATGCCGCCAAAGGACTTGCCAATGGCAGCCACCACCGAGATGACAGTCTCAGGGTCGCGGGAATCGATCTCGATGTCAATGCTATCAATATCCGCGAACTTCTTGAACAGCACTGCTTTGCCTTCCATCACCGGCTTGCTGGCCAGTGCGCCGCGGTCCCCCAGCCCCAGGATAGCCGTGCCGTTGGAGATGACTGCCACCAGGTTGCCCTTGGCGGTATAGTCGTAGGCCAATTGCGGGTCCTTTTCGATCTCGAGCACCGGATAGGCGACGCCCGGGGTATAGGCCAATCCGAGATCCAGTTGCGACTCCAGTGGTTTGCTGGGGTGAATAGTCAGTTTTCCGGGTTTTCCATCCAGATGATGGTAATTCAACGCGCTTTGTTTATCGATCGGGCTCATGGCAGATCCTTCTCATTGATTGTCAGTTTTTGCGCAAAATTACCCCACCTGTCCGCCGCCCGGGTGTGTGTAGGGTTGATCTTCGGCAGCTTCCTTTGCAGAATCCGGCTTGTTCTGCTGCAACTGATCGAAAAGCGGCAGGTCACCAGCTTCCACCGCTTGCGCGGCGTACAGGAACATGGCAGCCGACCACGCCTGGCGCGTGTACCCCATGGGATGACCGCTCTCGCCATGCATCCACTCGTTGAATTCCCAGGGCTGGTTGGTGCCCTGGCGGTTGGCATCCGCCAGGCGCAGCAGCAGTTTTTCCGCCTCCGCCTGCCAGCCGCGCTGCACCAGGGCAGCCACGTGGAAACCACCCACCATCGGCCAGATCCCGCCGTTGTGATACTGGTGCGGCAGGTTGAGGTTACGGCTGCGGTAATAATCGCGCCAGTTGGATTCGCCGGGGAAAATGGGCGGGGAGATGGCCTTGGTGGGATATGGCTCCGCCATGCCCACCTGCGCCATGTAGCGCAGGATGTGCTCGGAGCGGTGACCATCGGCCACACCGGTGAGGATGGCCAGCAGGTTGGCCAGGCTGTCGCACCAATCGCCGTACTCCCGGAAAGCCACCCAGGGCAGGTAATACGGCCGGCTGGAGATAGTGCCGATGTTGTGATACAGCATGAACCACTCCAGGCGGATGGCTTTGAGCTTTTCCAGGTGCTCGGCGAAATGAGCTGCCACCCAGCAGCGGTCGATCCACATGAGCAGGTTGATGCGCTCGTGGATGGACTCCGCGGAGATCATCGTCGGGGTGCACGCCTCGCGGGAATCAACTACCTGAATCATTTCCTCATACCCCAGCGTGGCTGCATAAAACAGCACGTTATCGTACAGCGAGTTGTAGCGCACTGCGATCAAGTCCATCCAATCGCCGGCTTCGGGGATCTCCAGCAATCCGCACTCGTTCATGTCCTGGTACTGCAGCCAGTTCATCGCCAGGGTGATCTTTGACCAACTGGCTTTGAGGGCTGCCAAGTCACCTGTAGATTTATAAAGTGCATATTGCCCCAGAATATACCACAGGTTGGAATCACATGCGCCGGAATTCTCCGTGCTGATATAGCCGCTTTCGGGGTTGAGATTCAACGGTACCAGGCCCAGGTGTGATTGCCGTTTCCCCAGGGTTACCAGCGAAGCGCGCCCGGTCTGGATCAAGTCTGCGTCGCCGGAAGCGATGGCTCCAAGCAGTGTCACCGCGCTGTCACGTCCCCAGATCTGCGGATATCCAGCCAGGTCAGCGGAAGCACGAAAACCGTATGGTGTAGCGCAGCCGTGCAGGATTTCCAGTGCATGCTTGCGCGCTTCAGTGATCAATTTATGCTCTACTTGATTCATGATTTATCCTTTTACAGCGCCACCGAGCATGCCGCGGATAAAATAACGCTGAAAGATGAGATAGACCAGTAAGATGGGTCCAGCCACGATCAATGATCCGGCTGCCATGAGCGGGATATTGGCGGAATAACGCCCCTGGAAGAAGGCCAACCCAACCGGCAGCGTGCGCATGGTCTCCTTCTGGATCATGACCAGGGCGAGCAGGAATTCGTTCCAGGTCCACATGAAGATCAGCACGACCAGGGTAAGCACCGCCGGGCGTGCCAGCGGCCACAGGATGTGCCACAGGGTCTGCCAGCGGTTGCAGCCGTCAATAGCGGCTGCATCCTGCAGCTCGCGCGGGGCGCTGCTGAAGAAACTCGTCATCCACAACGTGCC
>DAONEZ010000250.1:0-2929 GCA_035403345.1 Anaerolineaceae bacterium | reverse complement strand
CAGCCATGTATTATCCGTTGTAAGGATGGTCTGAACCGGTCAGGATACGCAGCCCGGTTGCCAGGCTGCCCAGGGCAATCCCCAGCAGGATGCCGCGCGCGCCAGCTACTGGTACCTGGTGCAGCCCGGAAAGAGCATCGCGCAGCACGGGAACGGTCGTAAGCGCGGAAAGCACACCACTATTAAGCACCAGAAAAAGGATCACGCTCAGAAAGAACACCAGCCCCATCCAGTTTCGATGGCGCTGCAGGATCTTAAGGCTGGCATAGGAAAGAGTGATAGCCAACAGCGCCGTCAGGCTGGTCTGAACGGGTACCTGAATGGCAATGACGGCTTGCTGAAAACCAGTATTAGCAGGCCCAAGCAGGATGCCAGCAATGAGAGTGGCAAAGAACCCTAAAAAGACCACAAAACTGTACACTTTGGAAGTGTGCGGGGATCTCAAACGTTTCCAGTGCACCTTGAAGACCAGGTTCAGAATAGCCACCAGCCCGGCGACCCCGCTGAGGATGATGGCCCAATTCAATAATGGAGAACGAATGGATTGCAGCCAGGGACTGGGAATGAAATAGCCTAAGAGAACGATCAGACCGCAAATAATGGCGACCAGGATATTGAAAACCTTCATAGCAACCCCAGCAATTTTAAAACCGCCCCGGTTAGTAAGGTCAGGCAGATCATTACGCGCAGCAGGTCCTGCACCTGCAAGCTTACCAGGTAAGCCGGACGGTTAGCCAGGTAGGCAGGCAGGGCAAAGAGCTCTTCCCCGATCAACACATCGCGGCTGGAGGCATAAAAGACGGACTGCGCGGTGAGCGAATCACTAGCTGCCAGGGAGTAATTGCCAGTTTCCTCAGCCCTGTCCGCCAGAAGTCCGGCTTCCATTCCAAAATTACCGATGAAAAGGTGGGTTTGCATCTCAGCATCACGCATCATATCCAAGGTGCCAACGGCGTAACTGAACGGAGATATGCCCGTCAGAGTGCCATCATCCGGGTCATACAGGTCACGCGTACTTGTCTCGTAGGAGACGTGATGCAAAACGTCCTTACTCAATAATGCGGCTGCCCCATCTCCACTGGTCGACAATGGCGGATGGTCGCTGGTGGCGTTGACCATTCCGAGCGCTTCCAGCGAATCGAGCGCAGACAAGGTCGCTGCGCCAGTAGGGGTGGTGAGTCCGCCGTTGCCAAGAGCTATGTGTATACGGCTGCCATCTTCCACGGCCATACCGAGCGCGCGCTTCAAACGGGTAATCTCCGCGAGCTGACGGGGCACGTAACCTCTGCGGGATTGGATCCTCTTGCGGGAATAAAGCAGCGTGGCCGCTATTGCGAAGAGCACAACCAGCAACCCGATCAACGCCTCACTGTTCACGTTGTGCCTCTCCTTGACGCAAAAATACCAGGAAATCCGTGCTTTCCTGCGGATCTTCCATCATCTCGGCAAAGGAGGTCAACAGGATTCGAGAATCCGGCTTCCAAAAGGGTGTGGAAGCAAGCAATACCTGGGCAGCCAGGTAACGCAGCGGACCACCTCCCTCCAGGAGAAACTCAGAAATCCCGGCAATGCCAGGTTTCTGTAAAAAACTTGTCCAATTCTCCCAATTTGCTCTGTTCATGACCTACGAAAAAGTATAGCATTATTTTTGTTTACGAATGGTGTGGTCCACTGGATGATTCTTAAAGTTGTCCTCTCGATAGAAAAATATACCTATCAGTTTTTTGATACAATTATCTCAAGAGAGATCTACCTTTAAGAATTAACTCATGGAGACCATAATGTCCATATTCAAACCCTCACCAGTCCCCAGGCACGCACGCGCAGAAGTTCAACAGTTCGTGGATGAATTGATCAGGATTGGAACAACAGATGATTTCCTGTCCGAACATCCCGGATACGGATTCAATGGTCAATGCCGGCATATCCGCACCCGGCAGATCGGTCAGCGATTATTGGACCTGGGTGGATTGGACCTAATGCAGTGGGTTTTTATAAAGGTGAAGAGGAAGGTGGGCAAGCAGTTAGGCGCCCACCTGGAGTACGCCTGGGCCGAGATCGGCAACTGGCAAGCCTGAGCCAGGCTCTTCATTATCTAGTCAGCGAGCCACGATAAGCCTGCATGACCCTGGTCATGCGGGCTTTCCATTCGTACTTTCCAGCATCCGCGCACGCCTGCGCAGCCAACCGCAGCCGCAAGCCTTCATCATTTACAAGCGATGCAAAAGCAGCCGCCATTGCCTGCATATCTTCAGGCGGGTAAAAGAGTGCGTTGGAGTCGTTCAATACCTCGCGCAGTACCGGCAGGTCACTGGTCAGGATCGCCCGCCCGGCTGCCAGGTACTCGAACATCTTCAACGGGCTGCTCACCGCGGAGATATCCCCGCCGCCACTGCCGGCCACTCTGCGGCTGTACGGGATGAGCAGGATATCAGCAGCAGCCTGGTAAAGAGGCAACTGGCTGTTGGGAATGAAACCGGTCAGGCGCACGTTCTTCACCCCGGCAGCGCTTAGTTTCCGCTGCCAACCTGTTACGCTCGGCTCATCTCCGCCGATCCACAGGAACTGAACCTGTGGAAACCGGACTGCCAGTTCCATCAACCCCTCAAGTCCGCGCCCGGCATAGAAACTGCCCGAATACGCCGCGGTGATCATTTCTGGTAAGTTAAGCCGCGCCCTTGCCTCTTTCGGCGAGGGTAAATACGCATAACGCTCAAGGTCCACCCCATCGGGTGCGATCACAGCCTCAGCCGGGTCAGCCGGGCAACCGCTATGCTCATCCGCCAGGCGCTTCAGTGCGTGGGTAATGTACACCACAAGTTTATGCTCTTTTGACCGCAGGAAGTGCTTATACAGCCCCGGTCCAAATTTTCCGGTCGGCAGGTCGTGCATCTCAAGGATGACCGGCAAGTCCATGAACTGCGCCAGG
>DAONEZ010000249.1:0-3024 GCA_035403345.1 Anaerolineaceae bacterium | reverse complement strand
TACATACGGTTGCGCCCAGGTCCATGAGCGCCTGGTTGTAGTCGCCGGCTTTGCCCTCGGGCAGCAGCGAGCGGGCGATCGTGCGCAGCTCCTTTTCCGCCGCCGGAGTATTCACCGGGGCGCGATAATCCAATACGCGTGCCAGCACGCGCTTGACGTTGCCGTCCACCACCGCTTCATCCAGCCCGAAGGCAATGGAGGCGATAGCCGCCGCGGTGTAAGGGCCGATGCCGGGGAGCTTGAGCAGAAGGGTGGGGTCTGAAGGCAGGCTGCCGCCATAACGTTCCGCCATCAGTTGCGCAGCCTTGTGCAGCGAGCGCGCGCGCGAGTAGTAGCCCAGCCCTTCCCAGGCCTTGAGCACCTCCTGCTCGTTGGCAGCTGCCAGCGCGGAAATCGAGGGGAATAACAACATCCAGCGCTGGAAATAGGGCAGCACCGTCTCCACGCGCGTCTGCTGCAGCATGATCTCCGACACCCACACGGCGTAGGGATCAGGATGCCCGCGCCAGGGCAGGCTGCGGGCATTGATCTTGTACCAATCGAGGAGGAGCTGGCTGAACTCGTCTTTCATCGCTCCGACCCTGTCAGAGCTGAAATCCGCTCTTGGCGTACACCATTTTAAGATTGTAATTTTGCACGAAATCCATCAGGCGGTTGGTGAGCTTGAGCCATTCTTCAGAAAGCATCACCTGGCGTACCTTTTTCTCGTTGGGCATGACTGCCGTGACCATGATCTGGGGATGCTTGCCGTACACGGTGGCCCAGGCATCGGAGAGGTCGCAGCCCAGGCGTTGAATGCCGGGGATATACTCGCGTATGACGAACTCGAAATACTCCTGTTCGTGCTCCGGGGTGATATCCCAGGTCATGATCAACTTGACGGGCAGGTTCTGATCCATCAGGCAGCGTTATTCTTCTGGTAATCCAGCACCACCACCTTGGTCTCCTCCGGCAGGGAGCTGACGCCGGTGACCTTGAAGGAGGGCACGGGTTCCACATGCCCCAATCCCATTTCCTTCAGGAAGCGGGAAAGCGGCTCCATCTTGACAACAGTATTACCGGTGGCAGCGGTGGCGTAATGCATGGGAATGACAATGTTGGGCTCCAGCAGGCTGATGACCTCGGTGGCCTTAATGGCGGTCAGGCTGCCGCCCGCGCCTACGGGCACCAGCGCCACGTGCACCGGACCGATGGCTTCCACCTCGGCCTGGCTGGGCACGCGGTTGAGGTCGCCCAGATGCAGCACGTTGATGCCGTTGTAGTCGAACAGGAACATGGTGTTGCGCGGTTCCTCTTCCTTCTTCTTGGTGTGCCCGTTGGTCTGGATGCCGGTGATGAACACGCCGCCGATCTCGAACTCGCCCGGTCCGTCCAGCAGGTGCGAATCACCCTTGACGGCGGGCAGGTAATTATGCCCGGGTGTATTGTGACTGACGGTGACGATATCCCCCTTCACTTTGAGGGGTTCGTAACCCACCTGGCGCGAGTCGTAAGGATCGGTCACAACCGTAGCCAGGCTGCGTTCAGTCAATCGAAAACAGGAATGTCCGTACCAGGTGATCTCCATGAAGCCTCCGTGGGGGTATTATACCGCAAAGGGGATGGACAGCCCGCAGAACGTAACTGTAGGGTGTGGTTGAAAACCCGGCTAGCGATAAAATGAGAATTATCACCTATTCCGGGTTTTCAACCCACCGTTCCGTGATTTCCACATGTTGGTGGGTTGAAAATGGTTGAGATCCGGAAATCGAGGCAAAAAGAGTGTGGGATTTCCCGTATGAGATTCGATTGATATTGCATTTTCAACCGCACCCTACAAGTCCACCGCCTTCGATTTATCATTACGTTTGTTAAATTAATTCTTATATGTCTATTTGAAGATGAGTTCAAAATGTGTTTGTTTCTTTTTTGTGCCATTCGATCAAACTAATTTGCGCTAAAGCTCCAATGGGTCCAGTCGACAAATCATTCGCAATTTCTGTTAGCCCACTCTTCGCGGTATCCACTGATACATGGTTTCTCAATGCTGTAATAAATGCCCAATATTTTACAGAAACCTCAGAACTGGTTAATAATTTCTTAATGATCAATTCAATCTGTTCCGTTTTATTGATTTTACTAATTAAGGCAAGAATGGTTTTATATTTTCGATTAGCAATCGTATTATCCCCATTATTTATCGCATCACCCCATTCAATCATCTTTTGAATTAACCTCTCACAACCATTATCCATCAATATTCCATATCCCTTCGCAAAAAGAGGTTTCATATCTATACCGAATTAATTATGAAATTCGATATTTATCCAGCAAGCTAATCACTATCTCTCCTCTTTAGTCTTTTTGCATCCTGCCAATAATCATACCAATCCATTCAATTGCCCTGGTGCTATTAACTTATCCTGATGCCAACCGTCTCCTCTCCCCCGCCAAAATCCGCCGCAGGATGGCGACCGAAGTAGCATAGGTGGAATCCATGCCGCGGTAGGAGAGCGCCCCCGCCCCCAGGTTGGCGCCCTTGCTCATGGGCGTGTCGGAGACGTAGTGCAGGATGCCCACATCCAGCGCCGCCCCCTGCAGGTTGACGATCTCGTTCACCGGGTGGCGCTTGGGGCGCGTCATCTCATAGATGGCGGAGAGGTAAGGCCCGGCCTCCATTTCGATATCGGTGTATCCTTCGCGGTACATCACATCCATCATGTTGGCGTTTTGCAGGAAGGTGCCCAGAACCGTGAGCGCTTTCTGGTTGTCGAGCACGGTGCCAAAGACCAGGTACGGCAGCACATCCGGGAAGTGACATTCCCATCGCCTCGGTCATGCATGCCATGGTATTTGCTGTATAAAGCCCCTGGCAACTCCCACAACCAGGCATGGCCGCTGCCTCGATCTCCTTCAGTTCATCCTCGCTCATGGTTCCGGCTGCAACCTTTCCAACCCCTTCAAAGATATCAGTCAGTGAGATCTCACAGCCATGATGATGACCGGGCAGCATATTTCCTCCGGTTAGCACAATCGCAGGAATAT
>DAONEZ010000248.1:0-3033 GCA_035403345.1 Anaerolineaceae bacterium | reverse complement strand
CGCGTGTCGCGGCGGCTGGTGGAGCGCTTGCCCTGGTTAATGATGAGGTACTCATCGATATCATCCAAAAAACGCGAGGGTTCGCTGTATTCCCAGGTGCCAAAACTGGAGCGCCTCTCGGAGCGCAGCAGGTAGAGCTGGTTCTTGGCGCGCGTCATACCTACGTAAAACAGGCGGCGCTCCTCAGCCATCTCCTCTGGGTCGTCGCGGCTGCGGCTGTGCGGCAGCAGGCCTTCGTCCAGCCCGATGATGAACACCTGGCCGAACTCCAGGCCCTTGGCGGCATGCAGGGTGAGCAGCGTGACCGCGCCTTGCGGACGAGCGGCTCCCTCCTGTTCGGTGGCGCTGGGGATGGTGTCCTGGTCGGAAACCAGGGCTAAATTCTGCAGGAACTCGGTGAGTCCCTTCTCCTGGAAGTCGTAGGCCAGGCGGCGCAGCTCCTGGATATTCTCCCAACGGTCGTTGCCTTCGTCTGACTGGTCGTTGATGTAAGGCTCATACCCGGTGTCACTGATGATGCGGTCGAACAGGCTGACCAACGAGACCTGGTCCCTGGCGGACTGCCACTCGTTCAGCAAGGTGCCGAAGTCCGCCAACAGGGCGGCTGAACGCCCGATTTCCTGCCAATAGGGAGAATCCTGCCCATGCCGGCCCAGGTCCAGCAGGACCTCACCAGCGCTGATTCCGGCGCGGAAAGCGGACTGCTGCAGCGCCAGGATGGACTTCTCACCGATACCGCGCGGCGGCACTCCCACCACGCGCAGCAGGCTGACCTCGTCGGCCGGGTTTTCCACCAGGCGCAGGAAGGCGATCATGTCTTTTACTTCACGCCTGCCATAGAACTTCTGCGCGCCGATTAACCGGTAAGGGATCTGCGCATGGATGAAGGCTTCTTCCACGATACGGGATTGGGCGTTGGTGCGGTACATCACGGCAAAATCGTTGGCGCTGGCCTTGCCGGACGAAAGGTATTGCTGCACGGTATCCACCACGAAAGCGGCCTCCGCGATGTCGTCCACGCCCACAAATTGCACCAGCTTGTTGCCTGCCCCGCGCGTGGTAAAGAGATGCTTGGGGGTGCGGTTGCGGTTCTGGTCGATCACCTGGCGGGCGGCATCCAGCACGTTCTGGGTGGAGCGGTAGTTCTGCTCCAGCAGGATCTTTGTGCAGCCGGGGTAATCCTGCTCAAAGCGCTGCACGTTGCGGTAATCCGCGCCGCGCCAGCGGTAGATGGACTGGTCCTCGTCGCCCACCACGAAGATGTTCTTGTGATAACCGGCCAGGTGTTTGAGCAGGGTGTACTGCGCCAGGTTGGTGTCCTGGAACTCGTCCACCAGCACATGCCGGAAGCGGCGCGCATACTTCTCCGCCACGCCGGGATGCTCTTCGAGCAGCCTGGCCGCCAGCAGCAGCAGGTCATCGAAGTCCACGGCATTGTTGGTCACCAGCAGTTCCTGGTAGCGTTTGTAGACGCGTGCCACCACCTCATCACGGTAGGTACGGCGCGGCATATCATCCGGCAGTTGCAGCTCATTCTTGGCGTTGCTGATGGCGGCGTGCACGCCCGTGGGGCGGTGGGTCTTGTCGTCGATATTCAGGTCATGCAGGGCGCGCTTGACCAAACTGACCTGGTCGTCGGCGTCGAAAATGACAAAGTTGGATTTGTAGGGCAGGTAGTTGGCTTCTCGGCGCAACAGGCGGGCACACATGGCGTGGAAAGTGCCCAGCCAGAGCCCCTCCAGTTCGCGCTGCAGCATGTACGTCACGCGGCTTTCCATTTCGCGCGCCGCCTTGTTCGTGAAGGTCACCGCGATGATGTCGTATGGCGATACGCCCTGGCGTTCAATGAGGTATGCCAGGCGGCGGGTGAGCACGCGAGTCTTGCCTGAGCCGGGTCCGGCCAGCACCAGCACCTGCCCGTCTGGCGCGGTTACCGCCTTCAGTTGCTGCGGGTTGAGGTCATCCAGTAATGCGTCTGTCATGCCTGATCCGCCCCGGCAGGAGGATCGACGCGCAGGTCGTAAATGCCGTCTCTGACCGGGTACTCCTTGCCGCAGGAGCTGCAGCGCAGCAGGGGCGGGGTATCCGCCA
Organism: Anaerolineaceae bacterium; assembly: GCA_035403345.1. GTDB lineage: Bacteria > Chloroflexota > Anaerolineae > Anaerolineales > Anaerolineaceae > UBA6107. The sequence goes on along the minus strand of DAONEZ010000248.1, from coordinate 942 downwards.
GGGGGGCACCGCAATTGGGGCAGGCGAAGAACTTGCTGTCTGGGGCGGTTTTACCTGCCTGGTTTGCCTGCGTCTTGAGGAACACGCTGGGGGTCAACTGCCAGCAGTTGCCGGTGAGGGAAGCCAGCGAGTCCAGCCACACCAGCAGGCGGGTGGGCAGGCTGCGCTTGAGGAAGCCCACGCGGAAGTGGCTCACCGTGAGCATGCGTAGTAGATTGAACCCGGTTTCCTGCAGCCAGCGGCGCACCGTGCGCGGGTGAAAGTCAAAGTTGAGCGGAATGTACTCCACCTGCTCAGGGGTGAATGGCGACCACTTTTGCTTCCCCAGCCAGTAGCGCAGGATGGATTTGAGGTTAAGTTTATTGGCGTACTCGAGGATGAAGGTAGCGTTGGGCTGCAGCACGCGCCGCACCTGTGCAAGTGCGCGCGGGGCATCCACCATGTGATGCAGCGTGCGGATCATGGTGGCGCCGTCGTAAGTTCCCTCCACGAAGGGCAGGCGGTAAATATCGGCTGCTACGTAGCGGTAACGCTCGGAATCGCCCAGGCGTGCGCGCGCCTGCGCTAATTGGGTCGATGAGTAGTCCACCAGGGTCACGCGTTGATAACCCGCGTAGCGCGGTGTGTTACGCCCGGCGCCCGCGCCCAGTTCCAGCAGGTGATTGCCGCTAGCCGGCAGAAGGCGCTTGAGAGCCACGGCTTCACAGCCGTCCTCATACGCGCGTCCGCCTTTCTCCCAGAAGCTGTCCTGATAGTCAGAGCCTTCGTAATTACACACAGGGGGTGTTTGCATGCCGTTCCTCGAGTTAAAAAGTGCGTCCGGATAGGTTTGCCGGCGGCGCCCAGGGTATCCTCCTTACCGCTGCTTCCTCTCGGACCTGACGGGGTTCGCAGGGCTCTGCCGCGCCGGTCCCATCCGGGCGCGGGGTTAAGGATACCATA
>DAONEZ010000247.1:0-3042 GCA_035403345.1 Anaerolineaceae bacterium | reverse complement strand
CGTTGTATTTCTCGATGAAACTCTTCAAGTAATAGGCACCCAGGCGGATGTTGACCACCGGGCGATCCAGGTCATCTGAGGTGTAATTAGGCGGCCAACCGTACGAGTAAACGATGAAATCGCCGGTTTCTTCGGTGATTTGCATCAGCCCTTTTGCGCCAGCGCTGGAGGAGATGCTGGCATCAAACAGGCTTTCCTGGCGGATGAGGCTGAATAGGAGCAGGGGATCGAGGTCGTTCTCATTGGCTGCGTCAAGCACCAGGTCGCGGTAAAAAGTGCCGAAACGGATGTGATTGAAGTATTTGGGCGCATCTGTGATTGTGGCCGCCTGGCTCAACCCGGCCTGGTCAAGCACCTGGCGGCTGCTCAGAGCAGCGGTCTGGTAGAAACCAAGTTCAAGCATATGATTCATTAACCGGTAGGTATCCGGGCCATTGCCTTTCAATTCCTGGCGGAATGCCTCGAACTCCGCCCTGGCCTGGTCACGCATGCCGAGGTTCCACCAGGCCTCTCCGCGCGCGAAGGCGGGGTTATCTGCCAACGCACCGGGGCTGGAAAGGTCAACAGTATCGTCCAGTGAGAATGTTGACCGCATCCATTCGTCCGCTTTGCTTTTTTCATTTTCCAGGTTAATTGAAAAATCCGCCCGCTCATCCTCCTGGAAGGGTTTTTGACCTGCAAGGATCTCCGCGGCCCGCAGGCTGTAATACCCACCCGGGTCTGCGTCGGAAGCCTGTTGATAGTACTTATTGGAATCGGCAGTCTTGCCTTGTTCTTCCAGGCATTTAGCGGTCCAGAAGTTTGCCGCGGCGCTATCCTCGGGCGTGGTGCTCAACACCAGGGCGCGCTGGAAGATGATCTGCGCATCCGGGTATTTTTGCAGCCGGTAGTTCACGATCCCGGATTTAAAGAAGGCCTGGTACGCCTGCGTTGCCCCCGGGTACTCGTTGAACACGCGCTGCCAGGTTTTGGCGGCTTTGGTCAGGTATCCGCCAATCTCATAAATCTCGGCAGCAGTATAGAGATATTCTGCAGCCTTGGGAGAATCGGGAATACGGGCCACAAATTCCAGCAGCGTGGCGGCAGAATTGAGGTAATCCTCCAGGTAGCGCCACTGCGTGGAGGATTTTTCCAGGTAAGCCTGCGCCAGGTGCTGGTCGGTGGGGTGATCGCGGATCAGCTTGTTCCACTCGGCCACCTCACCGGCGTAATCTGCCATCTGCCAAAGGCTGAGCGCTTTGTAGTAATGCGGGGTGCCGTCATGATCCGGATAGGTGTTCATGTAGCGATCCAGGGCGGCGGCTGCCAGTCCATATTGCCCGGCGTTGTAGTCCACGATGCCGCGGAAAAGCTCGTTGACCGGCTGCCCGGCTTCCACCAGGGCGACCAATCCGGAGTAGGTGTCATAATAGGCAGGAAAACGCGCGATCGAATCCTGGAAGCGTGAGTAAGCTTGTTCCGGCAAGCCCATGTTCAGGTAGGTCTGGCCGAGCAAGAAGTTGGCCTGGGATTTGATGTAATCGTCCGCCGCGGAGTCATACAGCGCCAGGTAACGCGTGATGGCATCGCTGGTATCGCCGGCAGCCGCGGAAGCCCGCGCGATTTTGAGGGAAAGCCCGTCCTTTTGCGAATCGGCAGCGCTCTCGATGGCCTTGAGGTATGCGGCTTTGGCTGAGGCTGCATCTCCAGCGTTGAGCCAGGCGTCGCCTTCCATTTCAGCGATCTCGCTGTCCAGTGTGCTGGGTTGCGACTCGCGGTAATTGCGGTAGGATTCAGCAGCCTGGGCATATTGCTTCAAATTCTCGTAGGCTTTTGCCAGGAAGAAGTAAGCCGTATTACGGGGCGTCCCCTCGCTGAAGTTGGACTGCAGCCACTGGAACTGGGTGATGGCTCCCTGGTAATCCCCTTTTATCATCAGCACACGCCCGACGCCCAGTTGAGCGGTGGCGATGACCTCAGGATCAAGTGACGTTTCGCGTGCCTTCCAGAACTGGTTAATGGCTGTGTCGTAATCGCCGTAAAGAAGGGCCTGTTCACCCAGGGTGATGCGCTCCTTCGGCTGCGGGGTGGGAGCGAGCGTGGGGGTGGGGGAGGATGCGGCCACAGGGGTTTTGGTTCCAGCACCTGTTTGATTAACCCCAGCGTTCTGACCTGCCGGTTTCACGCAGGAACTCAGCACGAAAATGCATACAATGGTGAGGACGGCTAACGAGTGGCCGGATTTGCTGTTTTGTTTATCCATGGTTTAAATTCTAATTGACTTTTATGAATTCGGAGAATTCAATTTTGGACCGGAACGAGCGTAACAATCCAAATCGGTTATAATATTGTCATTCATGCTTAATCATGTTAAACTTCACCCAAGAGGAAACGCTCTCGCAGGAGGGCGTTTTTTGATGACCATGCGAACCATAGAATGGGTTCCGGAGACTTCACAGGTACGAATGATCGACCAGCGCAAATTGCCGGCTGCGCTGGAATTCGTGTATTGCAGCACCGCGCGGGAGATGGCGGACGCCATCCGGGACATGACCATCCGCGGAGCCCCAGCGCTGGGGGTGGCAGGCGCATTCGGACTGGCGCTGGAAGCTGCCCGACCCGCGGGTGATGACCTGCGTCGGCAATTGCACAACACCGCTGAGCTGCTCAAATCCGCGCGACCTACCGCGGTGAACCTGGCCTGGGGTGTGGAACGCATTCTGAAGCTGGTCGATGATCCTGAGATATCCACGGCTGATCTCGCAGGGCGCATCCTGGCCGAAGCGCTCGAATTGGCGGAAGAAGATGTACGCACCAACCTGGCGCTGGCGCAGCACGGTGCGAGCCTGATCGAGGACGGCGACACGATCCTGCACCACTGCAACACAGGCGCACTGGCGGTGGTGGACTGGGGCACGGCGTTGGGTGCCATCCGCTACGCCCACGAACAAGGCAAGCACATTCACGTCCTCGTGGACGAGACCCGCCCGCGCCTGCAGGGCTCGCGCCTGACTGCCTGGGAGTTGGAGCAGTACAGCATCCCTTATCACATCATCACTGATA
>DAONEZ010000246.1:0-3050 GCA_035403345.1 Anaerolineaceae bacterium | reverse complement strand
CCCACCTCCCCAACGTCCTGCTCATCACCGCGGACAGCCTGAACGCCGATCGCATGTCGTTATACGGATATCCCCAGGACACCACTCCCTTCCTGGAAGAGTTGGCTTCATCCTCCCTGGTGGCGGAAAACGCTTTTTCCAACGCCCAGGGTACCATCGGTTCGATCACTTCCATCCTTACCGGGCGGGCTCCCATTGCCACGCGCATGCTCACCTCGCTGGACCTGCTGCGAGGCGAGGATACCGGAAAACATCTTCCGGGACTGCTGCGGCGTTACGGCTACTATTCAGTGCAACTCAGCTATTCGTTTTACGCGGATGCCCACCGCCTGAACTTCGTGGATGGTTTTGACGAAGCCAACGGTGCAAAACTATCCTCGAATCCCGTCTTTGCAGCGCTCACCAGCATCTTCCCTTCCAACATTTCCTATTTCCAGGCTGAGATCATCAACCGGGTGGCTGACCGCCTGGGGCATGTCCTGTTCATCCATGACATGACCAATCCCTACCTTCAGGTCACCCAATCACCGGAAAAATTCAATGACCTGCAAAAAATGGAATACGCGCTGGAGTTGTTCAAGACCGTGAAGCAACCGTTGTTCATCCACATCCACTGGATGGGCACCCACGGGCCCACTTACCATATTGCCAACCAGGTCTTCTCGGCCGGTAAAAGCCAGGATGGCCAGGCTTATTACGACAACGATTTTTATATTGACAGCATCCTCGAGTTTGACCAGGCGCTGCGAACCCTCTACGCAGGACTGGAGGAGCTCAACCAGGTGGATAACACGCTCATGATCGTCTCGGCCGACCACAGCCAGCGCTGGAATGTCCTGCGTTTACCTTTGGTGATGCATTTCCCGGAGTCTGACCACACGGGCGTTATCCGCGAAAATGTACAGTACCTGGATATCGCCCCCACAATCCTGTCAGCGCTGCGCATTCCCCAGCCCACCTGGATGGCAGGTGAATCCCTGCTTAGTGGTGAGGTGAGCGATGAGCCGATCATCACAGTCGAGATCCCATCCATGATCCCGGACCCCAAAACCGGAAAAAAGCATATGCCAGACGTTAAACCGCCCTTCTACCAGTTCGGCAAGGTGTCAGTCGTTCAATGTGACCAATGGTTTAAATTGGAGATCACCGGCATGAAGTGGACGAATGGCATCGTACCGAACTACAGGGAAAAATGTACGCTGCCGCGCCTGACAGAAAAGGCAGCTTTACAGGCCATCATCCAGTATTTTAAAGCGTACGGGTACGATACTTCATCTTTGGAATAAGTCGCTTCAAGCTAACGCACAGCAAGGTTAACGGTCAAAATGCAGGATGACCAGGTTGCCGCTGAACGAATCCGCGATGCGTTCCGGCAGGTTACCGATGTTGGCCAGGAAGCGCTTGCGTGAACCGTATCCGGGGATGACCAACAGGTCGCTTTCGGCGTCCTTTTCCAGTTGAGTTGGTTTCAACGCCCCGATCATTTCCTTGAGTTCGACCAATACCTCACCCTTTTCAACTGCGAGGATATCCTGGATCTGGTTCAGGTAACTTCCATCCGCCAGGATACTGAGCGGCACATTCAAAGACCCGGCTATTGCAAGGTTAACGCTCAATATTCGCCGCATAACTGAAGGCGCTATTGCTTTGGATGGCAGAAGAAGTTGAACGCGCTGCATGCCATTCAATGGATGGCATAGTTTCCCGACCATCACCGGTGTATCAGAACCCCATATGACCTCATCAAGCACCGTCCCCAGGATACTGGTTTTCAGCGATGGCTTGCCGCGCCAGCCCATGAGGATCAACGACACCTCGCGCTCCTGGGAGATCTGCAGGATCCCCTGAGCGTAACTGTTGGAAAGGCGCGGTACTAATTCACACGCTGCTTCAGGATCGCCAAGCAGTTCCGGCACCCGCTCCAGCAGCTCCTTTTGCTGCCTCATCAGTTGTTCCTGGCCGTTGCCCTGCAGCACCACATTGGCCGCCAGCATTTCACCACTGCCGGATTTTGCCAACATACTCGCCAGGCTCAGCAGATGCTCCTGGGTAGCCGGGTTGGCAATAGGCACCAGGATGCGGTGGAAAATTGGCAGGTCTGTTACATCCTCATGACCATTTTGCAGCTTGGGGGCGAACTTATTGACCAACAGAGGTGAAGTGATGGACGTGAACAGGATCATCAGGATCGCGCCGTTGAACAAGGTGGAATCAAACAAGCCCAACTGCTGACCGATAACGAGGGTTGGAATTGTCACAGCTGCCTGGGCATGCGAAAGACCGAACGCCGTCCAAAATTCAGCTTTTTTGTAATGGAAGATCCTGGCGGTCAGGAACGCAGCCAGGAATTTGGACAGATACGCCACAACCAATACGCCGAGTGCCACCCATACTGCCTGCGGATCCCTCACTACAGTGAGCGGGTCGGTGATCATGCCGCTGTACAGCAGGAAAACGGGGATGAAAAAGGACTCACCGATAAAGAGCACATGCCCTGTGACCGGACTGTGACGCGGCAGCGTGGCATTGATCGCCAGGCCGGCCAGGAAGGCCCCCACGACTTCGTGCACGCCGATCAACTTTGCGCCCAACGCGGCTGTGAAGAGCAGCACAATGACAAATTGGAATTCTGCTGCCCGCCCGCTGTACCGCTTGAAGAAAGCCTTTCCCAGCCGCGGCAACACGAGGAAAATTGCCAGGGTGAAAATAACCAGCAGGACAGCCAGCTTGAGAAAATAGCCCAGTTCCAACTGCCCCTGGTCGGCTCCCATGACGATAGCCAGGATAATAAACGCACCGATATCCGTCAGGACGGTGGCACCAACCGTGATCGCCACCGCTTCATTGCGTGTGACGCCGAAACGATTCAACAACGGAAATGCCAGCAGGGTATGTGAGGCGAACGCCGACCCCAACAGCACAATTCCAAGCCAGGGTAAACCGATCAGCCAACCCAGCCCCATACCCATTAATTGAGGGAACAGGAAAGTCAGTAAGCCAAAGATGGCCGCTTTCTTGTCTTTTAAGATCATTAATCCTCCTCCTTGCTG
>DAONEZ010000245.1:1606-3058 GCA_035403345.1 Anaerolineaceae bacterium | reverse complement strand
GCCGGCATGGTTGAATACCCTGCAGGGCAAAGTCTCTGCGCGCGGCATCCGGGGGGCTTTTCTGCTGGGGCTGGTGTCGGGGCTGGTGGCATCACAATGCGCCACGCCGGTGCTGGCAGTGATCCTCACTTACGTGATGGCGCAGAAAGCCAGCCTGGTGTACGGGGCTGCCCTGCTCTTCATTTACTCGTTGGGACGCGGCGTTCCCATCGTGCTGGCGGGGACTTTCACTGGATTTCTAAAGAACCTGCGCGGGCTGGGAAAATGGGCGGGGGTCTTTGAGAAAGTTTGCGGCGTGCTGATCATCGGCGTCGGAATTTTTTTCCTCATTATCGCCTGATTTATCTATACGCAATTACTCACCCAGGTAGATCTCATACACCTTTAAGCTGCAATACAGGAACTCATCGGTTCCGGTAATCATGCCTACAAGTTGAACGCGGCTGCCATCTCCCTGCACACCATCCCGATCAAACACCTGGAGATTCAAGCCCCGGTATGGCGGTGTCAGGTTGGTCATCATATTACGGTTTCCAAGAGTGGATAGCACGACTTTTACTTTCCCGGTTGCATCCTTTAAGACCAACGCACATTCATTCATCCAACAAGATGTATCCTTGTCCACCGTGAGTGCGCCGCTCAAGCGAACCAACTGGCTGGTTTTGGTCAAGATGGAGCAATCATTTTTACGATCCGCATCGAATAAGTCCTTCACTTGCAGGTCAATGGGGATCAAAACCTCAGGCGACTCCTGTGATACGATCGTAGAGGCGAACACCTCACAGGCTCGCTCAGGGTTGTCCGTGCGATATTTCGGCCGACCGGTGATCAACATCTGGTGACCCGTGAGGACCTTCTGCCCATCCGCGGCGCGCACGACCAGGTCCTTCCAGGAATACTGTTCCGGCAGGGCATCCATTGTTCCTGGGCCATCACCCATTTTCACCAGCACGGTGATTTTTTCGGAGGTGACGAGTTGCAGCCCCCACCAGGTATCCCCTTCCGTCTTGTAGCCAAAAATTGACCCCTCAGGCAGATAGATCTTGCCTGAGAGGATCACCTCGCGCTTTTGATCCGCCAGAGACTGGCAATCCGCGAGCAGGTCGGAGATATTCATGCGCTGCGGCTCAGGGGTGGAAGTAACCGTGGGCGTCAGGCTGGGGGTGAGGGTCGGCAACGGTGAGGGGGTGAGAGTGGGTCCCATAAGTCCACCTGCCTGGCAGGAAGCAAGAAAACTGCCCAGCAGGCAAAGGGAAATGAAGATCCCGAAAGTTTGTTTGTGGTTGGACATCTCCTGCTCCTTTCCATACCGCGGAAAATAGTTGGCGACAGGAGTTCTTGTTATTCCTTTTCCCCCGAAAACTCCGCCAGGTACCACTCCTCCTCTTCCATGACGCCGGTCTTCACCTGGTCCAGGGGGGTCAACGGATCGTCCATGCGCACCTGTAGGCT
>DAONEZ010000245.1:0-1506 GCA_035403345.1 Anaerolineaceae bacterium | reverse complement strand
TCTTTGAGCTCTTCATCGATGACGGCAGGAAGCGGGGCGATGTCCTTTGGGATGACCTTGCTGATGGCCGGGGCGGACTCCCCTGCCCGGTAGAAGCCGTTGGAGACCACCACGTTGAATTTGACCGGTTCGTTGTACAGGCCCTCGAGCAGACGCGTAATGCGCGCACTGAGGCGCTCCTCCACCCAGGCACGGCCGTAGGCGTTGTAAGCGCCAACGGTAAAGGTCTTGTTCTGGTAGCTCACCGGGCGCAGGGGTTGGACCCAGGTTTCGAAGAGCGCACGCGACATTTCGGTGCGCAAGTCACCCAGAACCATTTCCCAGGCCTGCAGGAATTCCGGCTGCTCCACTCCTAATGACTTACCCTTCACACTGTGGTCCATGTTTGTTGTTTGCCTGATTGGCTTCCATTTCACCGGTTCCCCGGAGCTAATTATAGAACATTATTTCTAAATTACAAGTCCTTTTCTTTCGGTTTTGTATCGAATAATCTATGTTAATTATTTCTTCCGATAATTCTTGGGGTTTAGGGAAGAAACAATTCACTCGGCTCCCACAAGCTTTTCGACCAGGTCCACCAGGTCACCCTCTTCACTCTCGAGACCCATGCGGTTATAGCGCGAGGTGCAGATGCGAGAGAGGATGCCCACGGTCTCACCCAGGGAAACGGAACGATGCAGCAGGTTGGAAAAACGCTCGCGCCAGTGTTCCAGCTCGGTGATCTCTCCCTGTGATAAGGTCAGCCCCACCTTACGGCGGGGAACGACGCCGGGCGGACGACCGGGGGAGCGCATTTCCGGCTCGCTGGTAACGCGCCTGGCTTCATAAAGCTGCACCCAGGCATTGCGGTTGGTATTAGGTAAAGAAGCCATAATCAGTTCACCTTTCGAGCGATCTCAATATTGATCATGGATTCATCACTTTCCAACAACTGATCCATGGAAAGTGCGCAAAGACGAATGATCTCGCGCGGGACCCCCTGTGATTTTTCGTACAGGACCTCGAAGGCATCATCGTTGATGAGCGGTTCGGGGCGGCCGGCCACGCGCAGGCGGAAAACCACCATCTGCAGCGCACTGGCCAGGGTGAGCGGAGGCAGTGCCAGGCGCACGAATACGCGTGCGTTGACGGGTTTGTTCGTCTCAAACACAACGGACATTTCTGATTGACCGAAGGCCAACACCTGTACCACCTTTGCGTCATAGTCGAAGTTATACAGGCGGTGGAGCACCTCAAGGGCTTCGGGTTCCATCAACTGGGCATCATCCAGCAGCACCACCACGTTGCGGTTGGCGATGTAGGCATCCGCCATGAACTTTTCCAGTCCTTCCATCTGGCGCTGGAAAGATCGCTGCGGGGGAACGCCCAGGGTCTGGGAGATCTGCCTGCGCGCCACGGAGGAGTCGTCGGCGAAATACACCACGTGCGCCTCGCCGCCCGGCAGCGGCGCGATGTCGCGGAACAGGAAGGCGTCGTCGTAGCGCGAGGTCTCGGAGAGCACGCGCT
>DAONEZ010000244.1:0-3069 GCA_035403345.1 Anaerolineaceae bacterium | reverse complement strand
GCCAAATGCAGCCAGACTTGATCCTGCTGGACATCATGATGCCCAATATGGACGGGTTCCAGTTCCTCACACACTTGCGAAAACAAAGCAGCACGCCGGTTATCATGATCACTGCGCGGGATAAGGAAACCGATATCGTGCACGGGTTTGAGCTGGGGGCGGATGATTACATCGTAAAGCCTTTCAAATTGCGCGAGCTGCTGGTGCGCGTCCGCGCGGTGCTGCGCAGGGCGGGGGTGACTACAGCCGTGGATAACCGGCTGACCTTAGGCGAGGTGACGCTCGACCCGGGCAGGCACGAGGTGAGCAAGGGCAATCAGACGGTCGAAGTGACCCCCATCGAATTCCAGATCCTCGAGATATTGATGCAGGCGCATGGACAGGTGGTCAAGAAGGAAGATATGAGCATGCGCCTGATGGACTTCGGGTATGCCGGCTCTGAATCCACGCTCAAGATCCACATCCGCAACCTGCGCAACAAGCTCGGCGATGACCTGGAGGAACCGCGGTTTATCGAGACGGTCTTCGGGGTGGGATACCGCTTCCTGGAGGCTGCAGGATGAAAAACTCGTTGAAGTCAAAGCTTGTCTTCTCCTTTCTTGCAGTGGCATTGATCGTGGTGCTGGTTGTCTCGGTCGTTATCCGGCTCACTTCAGGTCAATCACTGGTGAACCTGGTGGTTGACCAGGAAACCGCGGACTTGACGCAGGCTGTGCAGGAGTATTACGCCAGCAATGGTTCGATGGATGGCTTCAATGAGTATTTCCAACAGAACATGCAATACACAGGCTCGGGCAGCCCTCCCGGAACTCCCAAGGGTCCTGGCGGCGGGCGCAACCAGTTGCGCGGGGTTGGCGGGTTGGTGGATGCGGAGTACCGCGCCATCTTCCCCACTTTCGGCGTCGAGCCAGGGGGCAGTGTTGAAGCGGACCCCTCCCAGTTAGCCATCCCGATCAAATCGGAAGGCGTGGTGATCGCTTACATCCTGCGGGACAATCGCAGTCCCTTCAACCTGAACGCCGAGGAAGAGTTGTTCCTCAAACGCACCAACCTGGCCATCGGGCTGTCGGCACTGGCAGGGGTGTTGATCGCGGTGGCCATGGGGTTCCTGCTGGCGAGCGGAATCCTGAAACCCATCCGCAGGTTGACCAGGGCTTCCCGTTCGCTTTCCAGCGGCGCGCTGGGCGAGCAGGTGCCGGTGACCACGGAAGATGAACTGGGCGAGCTCACCAGGACCTTCAACCAGATGAGTTCAGAACTGTTGAAAGCGGATGAGCAGCGCAAGCGCCTGACCGCCGACATTACCCACGACCTGGGAACGCCTTTGCAGGTGATCTCAGGCTACGTGGAGATGTTTGAAGAAGACGGTGTTGAACCCACGCCGCAACGCCTGGGGATCATCAAGACCGAAGTGGGGCATCTGCGCCGCCTGGTGAGCGACCTGAGCATGCTCACGAAAGTGGAAACCGGCAGCCTGGAGATCGTGATGCAGCCGTTGGATGCACGCACGTTGATCGAGCAGGTTGTTCGGTCATTCCAGCCGATGGCTGCCAGGCAGGGTGTTGACCTGGTCCAGGAGGTGCCGGACGGGCAGGTGCTGGTGAGCGCAGACGAGGGCCGCATGACACAGGTGTTGATGAACCTGGTGGAGAATGCGTTACGTTACACGCCAGGGGGAGGCAAGATCACCTTAAGTGCCCAACCGGGTGTACGTGTGCTGCTTAGGGTGAGCGACACAGGCTCAGGCATTGAAGCTGAGGACCTGCCGTACGTGTTTGAGCGCTTCTACCGGGCGGATAAATCCCGCAACGCCAATAGCGGAAAATCCGGGCTGGGTCTGGCTATCTGCAAGGCGCTGGTGCGTGCGCAAGGCGGCGAGATCAGCGTGGACTCGGCGGGGAGCGGGCTGGGAACCACGTTCACGATCAACCTGGCAAGCGTCAATTAAATACTGTCCGCGAATTATCAACCTCTGTCCGCGAATTAGCGCGAATTATCAAGAAAGTACAGGCCGCGAATTAGCGCGAATTTTAAAGACATTTTTTATAGATTTCACGAATTCTGTTTGCAAAATCCTGGAACTCCCGTACACCAGGATTATCGCTGCGTTCAGAATCCTATCCCATGACCGCGAGAATGCCTTCAACCAGGTTTTGTGGTTCCAGCCCAACGCGGATGGTTTTCTCGATCGCCTCGTAATTGACGATGCGATACCCGGTTGGATTGCACAATCCGTCTGTTTCGAGGGTTATCTCGATCCTGCGGCGAATGGTGTGATGCACGTCATACGGATCGCGCGGTTTTTCTTCCGGGCCGGCAAACCAGGAGATGTGGCAGCAATAGGGGCGTGAGCTGTCGCTGCTCATTTTCCTGAGCCCCGACCGATGCGCGGAAATGAAATCTGCAAGGATTTGATTGACAATGGGATCAAACCTGGCATACAACGCATCGCGCTTTTCCAGTTTTTGCAGAAATTCGTCGTTCATGGCCGATAGGTCAGGTTCGGGTCTTACTTTTACTTCAGAGAATGGATTTTTCACGGTTTTCTCCCTCGAAACAAGAATGATCCTTTTCGATCCATGATCCCGGGAAATACGAGGATGCACGGTGCTGGAGAAAAACCGGGAGTGCGATTGCCTTCATTACCATTATAGAACGCTGGAATCGAAAGTCAAGCATGAGTTGACTGGACCGCTTCCAGGCGCGTGTATTATGGGGCGGATTCCTTTTCAAAAAATTTTCTGGGATCAGTGAAGCGGATCGTCCTTTCATGTGTTATACCATTCATGAGAGAGAGTGATGAGGTGACAGAAATGAGATCCCGAACCAGTGTAGACCTGTTGCGCGAACGGATCATAGACGAGATCTTCCTGGCATTCAAGCTGCCGGCAAAGGGTTGGCTGCGGCGCTGGTTCGGACCGTTGTTTCGTCTGCCCACGCAGCGCTTCGCGGAACACTTCGCCGCGGCCGACGATGCCATTGCTCGGGGAGGGATGCCGGCCGGGTGCCGGGTGGTGGTGGAGCGATTCGGGATCGGACTGGACGTGAGGGGAGCGGATGCCATCCCCG
>DAONEZ010000243.1:0-3099 GCA_035403345.1 Anaerolineaceae bacterium | reverse complement strand
CGGTTCTCCCACGCGCGGGTTCCGACCCACCCCTGCCATCACTGCCTTCCTGGCGGCGCTGCCGGAGGGCATGCTTGCAGGCGTGAAAGCTGCCTCATTCGATACCCGCATCCCGCTGGAAAGCATCAAGAATCCCCTGTTCCGCTTCATCGTCAAACGCGGGGGATATGCCGACCTGCCCATCGCCAAAGAACTGGTACGCCTGGGCGCTGCGCAACCTGTGCCCTCGGCCGGCTTCATCGTCCTGGAAAGCGAAGGTCCGCTGAAGGAAGGTGAGTTGCAGCGCGCTGGTGAATGGGCAACGAACATCCTTCGGGATTAGCGCTTGACCCTGTAATAGGGGTATCTTGTTGACCTTGTGAATTATCTTAAGGAGTTTGTGAATGGTTTTAACAATAATCGTGGTAATCGTGTTTCTCGCTATTGGCGCAGCTCTCCTATATTCCACCATTAAAGCCCGCCTCAAGGTGGACGCCGCCCGGCAATGGCCCGTAACCAAGGCGACTGTGCTCACCTCTGAGATACTTGAAGACTACACGCGCACAGCCACCGGTACCGTGAACCCCACCTATACACCAGCCGTGAACTACGAATACCAGGTCGCGGGTCAAAAATTCACCAACGCACGCGTGGTTTTCGGCAAGATCAAGTTCCCGTTTTTGGAAGCCAGCGATGTTTTAACCCATTTCCCCGTGGGAGCCGAAGTGGACGTGTATTACAACCCGGAAGACCCGGCGGATTCGGTGCTGCTGCCCAAGTCAAAACAAGGGCTGCGCTCCCTCGTCCCCGGCATCTTCTTCATCGTATCAGCCATCCTGATCCTGGTGGTTGAGCTCATCTATTTGTAAATCCAATTGACCTTACCTCGATCCGAATGTAATATTGCAGAGTTTATGTATTGAGCTAATAATCAGTTCTTTTCCGGGTTTTCGTTCTTTGATTTGGATATACAATGCAGTATCGGTTCATCCACCGGGCATTTCCATCGCTGCCCTGCCTTCATGACCTGATGTCCGGATTTCATTCACCTTAGGAGGATTTACAATGGGCGATTATGTAATCTGGATCGTTGCCGTGATTCCCATCCTGGTGGGGCTGGTCATGCTGCTGAACTCGCTGTCCAATAGCCGCAAGGCCAAGGCCGCCGAAAGCTGGCCCATCGCTCCCGGTACAATTGTTCGCTCCGGAGTAAAGGAATATACCACCCGCTCAAACGGCATCACCACCCATTCCTACGAACCGGTGGTGTTTTACCAGTACAACCTGATGGGCAAGTTGTATGAAGGGAAGCAGCTGGCGATCGGGTCCACACGGGTGAAAGAATCAGAAGCCCAGGCCATCACAGATAAATACCTGGCCGGAACGCCTGTCAACGTGCATTACAACCCCAACAAACCCGAAGAAAGCGTGCTCGAGGTGGTATCCCGCAGCAGCAAAGCCTTCCTGATCCTTGGTCTCATTTTCATCGGGTTAGGACTGATCCTGGCGGTCACCCAATTGTTCTAAGCGGCTTCCGCGAGCAGGTGATTTTCAAGGGGTATAATCAGGTCCGTACAAGCAATTCAGTCCTGTTTCAGCCTGTTCACGCAATAGGAGGACCATGAAATACCTGATCACCGGCGGCGCCGGGTACATTGGCAGCACCATCTGTTCCGCGCTGGAGGACGCCGGGCACACCCCCGTCATCCTGGATTCACTCATCACCGGGCGCGAGGAATTCACCCGCGGACGCATCTTCTACAAGGCCGACATCGCTAACAAACACGCGGTCACGCAGGTGTTCAAGGAGCATCCGGATATCCAGGCCACCGTGCATTGCGCGGCGTTGATCGTGGTGCCGGAATCCGTCTCCAGCCCCTACGAGTACTACCAGGACAACGTTTCCAAATCCATCGAGTTTTTCCATATCCTGCACAAGTTGGGCTACGGGCGCGTGGTGTTCAGTTCCTCCGCGGCGCTCTATGATGTGGTGCCCGGCTACATGGTCACCGAGGAAGCCCCGCTCAACGCCAACAGCCCCTATTCGCGCACAAAACTGATGATGGAAATGGTGCTCAGCGACTTCTGCAGCGCCTACGGGATGAGGGGCATCGCCTTGCGCTACTTCAACCCCATCGGCGCAGACCCCAAAATGCGCAGCGGCATCCACGTCAAGAACCCCACCCATATCGTGGGCAAGCTGGTGGAGACCGCCCAGGGTAAGCTGCCGGTGTTCAACATCACTGGCACGCACTATCCCACCCGCGACGGCACGGGCATCCGCGACTACGTGCATGTGTGGGACCTGGCGCGCGCCCATGTGAACGCGGTGACCGAGTTCGACCAGGTGTTCGAGCGCGCCGGCAACCCGCCGGATAACTACCTGGTCATCAACCTGGGCACCGGGCGAGGCGTGACCGTGCGCGAGATGGTGAACGCATTTGAGAAGGTGTACGGCAAGAAGATCAACAAAAAGGAGACCGGCCCGCGCCCCGGCGACGTGGCGGGCTCCTTCACCAACGCAGATAAGGCCCTGCAGTTACTGCACTGGAAGGCGGAGCTGCCCATCGAGCAGGGCATCGCCGATGCGCTCAAGTGGGGCGAGCTGCGGGAACAAATAATCAAGTACTAGCTAGGCCAGGTGTTGAAATGTATAATTTCGGAATGAATTTGGGATTTGTCTTGGTGCAAGTCTTTAGCCTGTTAATCCTGGTGGGTTGGATCGTTTTAGCGATTGCGTGTCTCCTGAAATTGAAAAATCAGGCTCTCCCACCTACAGCAAAGGCTTTATGGGCGCTAGCAATCGTTGTGGTTCCTGTTCTAGGGGCTGTTGCATACCTGATTGTCAAGCCAACCCAGGAGTGAACCCGTTTAATCGTAATGTTACGAGGCTGGTAAAGACTTCCAGCCTCGTATTTTTTTCTAGAAATTAATATGCCCGATGATACTGCGGCGGGGTAGGCAGCGGCTGACCCAGCTCCTTAGCCGCCTGGATGGCCCAGAACGGCGTTCGAAGCATCTCACGACCCAGCAGCACCACATCCGCCTTGCCGCTGCGCACGATCTCGTCCGCCTGGTGGGCATCAGTGATCAAGCCCACTGTAGCCGTGGGGATGCCCG
>DAONEZ010000242.1:0-3104 GCA_035403345.1 Anaerolineaceae bacterium | reverse complement strand
ACCTGTTTTTCCGCAATATTGGCAGGTATAGTGATCCCGCCGGAAGATCTCGCGCCGGGATAAGGGAACGGTTTTCCGCGGCGGGTGCACCATATGGGATAAGCGGATGATCGAGGGAAGGGGAAAAGCCTCTCGGCAGGTTTTGATCCAGCCGCGGCCATTTAGTATAAGCGTCGCTTTTTCGGTCAACATTAATCCGATCGCCCTCTGGTAATCACACACGTTCAGGGGCTCAAAATTGGAGTTGAGAACGAGGACAAGCTTTTCCATATATAATGTATAAATTATAGCATCAAGCGAAAGGAGAACAACATGCGCATAGTCATTATTGGAAGCACAGGGTTGATCGGGAGTGAACTGATGCAACTCGCGCTAGGAAGAGGTCACTCGGTGGTTGCCCTCTCACGCAAGCAAGTTCAAGCACCACGTTCTGAGCGGGTTCAGTATGCGCTATGGGATGGTCGCACTGCTGCTGACCTTGTGCCTTTGATCGAAGGGTCTGATACCTTGGTCAACCTGGCAGGGGAGAGCATAGGGAAGGGTCCTTGGACCCCCAGCCGCAAAGCCCTGCAGCTCTCCAGCCGTTTGGAACCAGCCCGGGCAGTGAGCGCTGCCTGGAAGATGACCCGCGAGAAACCTTTGCTTTTGGTACAGGCAAGTGCCATCGGCATTTATGGGACAGGTGAAGATGCGAGGGAAGAAACGTCTACTCCCGGAGATGACTATCTATCCAACCTGGCAAAACAATGGGAGGCTGCCTCTGTAGAGGTGGAAA
Source organism: Anaerolineaceae bacterium (assembly GCA_035403345.1). Classification (GTDB taxonomy): domain Bacteria; phylum Chloroflexota; class Anaerolineae; order Anaerolineales; family Anaerolineaceae; genus UBA6107. The sequence continues at coordinate 2,329 of DAONEZ010000242.1, read as the reverse complement.
GCCTGGGTGCACGGCGCGTTGTCATCCGCACCGGAGTAGTGCTGGAAAAGACTCATGGTGTTCTACCGCAGGTGATGTTGCCATTCAAATTCCTGGTGGGTGGTCCCATCGGCAGCGGTAAACAGGTGCTATCTTGGATCCACATCGAGGATGAACTGCGTGCCATCCTGAGCCTCATTGAAAGCCCTGATTCCAATGGAATTTACAACCTGACTGCTCCACAACCGGTGACTAACGCTGAAATGGGTAAAGCCATTTCAAAGATCACGCACCTTCCATACTGGATGCCTGTGCCAGCTTTTGCTTTGAAACTCGTCCTCGGCGAGATGAGCACCCTGGTACTGGAAGGGCAGAATGTTCTGCCCAGGCGTTTGCAGCAAGCGGGTTTTGACTTCAAATTCCCGTCCATTGATAGCGCTTTGAAGAATCTACTGAGCAAATGATGTGTCATGCGTGCTGGTATAATGGATGCCTGACAAATAAATCAAAAAAGGAGGCCGCGATGAACATCAAAGAACAGGTCGAATACCTGATGCAGGGAACTGAATACGGTGATGACCAATTAAAACAAAAAATGGCTGAAGAGCTCGAAGCACGACTGCTCGTCTGCCAAAAGGAAGGAAGACCCCTGCGCGTTTATTGCGGCTTTGATCCCCGCAAAGCTGACCTGCACCTGGGGCACACCGTCCCCATGCGCAAGTTGCGCCAGTTCCAGGAATTGGGTCACGAGGTCACCTTTGTGATCGGCAATTACACCTCGCTGATCGGTGACCCATCCGATAAGGATGTACTGCGCCCCCAGCTTTCGCGGGACGAGGTGGCTGAGAACGCGCGCACGTATGCTGAACAGGCCTTCCGCATCCTCAATGAGGGAAAAACGAACATCCGCTACAACGCTGAATGGCTGGCTGGTTTGAGTTTTGCCGAGCTGATCAAGATCGCTTCAAATTTCACCATTCAGCAGTTCCTGACCCGGGAGAATTTTAAATTGCGCTGGGAGAAAGGCGACGCCATCTTCCTGCATGAAACTTTCTATTCCCTCATGCAGGGTTACGATGCCTTTGCGCTCAAAACCGATGTCCAGGTGGGTGGAACCGACCAATTGTTCAATATCATGACGGCTGCGCGCAAGATCATGAACTCCCTGGGCGAACAACCCAATATCGCCATTATCCTGGGCATCCTGCCGGGTACCGATGGCGTGGTAAAAATGAGCAAGTCGCTTGGCAATCATATCCCCATCAACACGGATGCCAATGACATGTTTGGCAAGGTCATGAGCATCCCGGATTTTGCCATGGGGCAATACTTCCGGCTGGTGACCCCATTAACGCCGCCTGAGATTGCCGCCATCGAATCCGGCGTGAAAGACGGAAGCGTGCACCCGCGTGATGCCAAAATGCGCCTGGCCAAGGAAATTGTGGCTGCCTTTTATGGCAAAGAAGATGCTGAAAAAGCTCAGCAGGTTTTCATCGAGACCTTCCAGAAAGGGAGTATTCCGGATGATATCCCCTCTTACAACCTGGCAGGACAGAAACCCATCCTTGAGCTTTTAATCGATGCAGGATTGGCCAAGAGTAAGAGCGAGGCCAGGCGGTTGATCGAACAGAAAGGCGTCCGCCTGGATAACCAGGTGGTGGATGACGCAGCTTTGGTCGTTAGTAAGCCAGGAGTATTGCAGGTGGGAAAACGGCACTTCTTGCGGATCGAAGATTAGGATAAGATGCCTAAGAAGAGGCTGCCAGGTACGGTAGCCTCTATTTTTTTTCCGAACTGATGGCAGCCAGAAAAACGCGTCGGCCGATTTCGCGGGCGGTGGCAGGGTCAGCATCCTCCAGGGCGACAACCAAAGTCAGAGGAGTGCTATACCAGTCGGGAGGAGTACCTGCAACGAACCAGGCGACTTTCGCCTTGTCATGCTCAGCGTACGACGATATTTCCCAGCCAGGAAAATTGCCCTGGGTCAAACGAGTGGCCGCGTCGCTGATGTTGAGGTTCTTGATCTGCACCCCGAATGTTTTTTGTTCAATGAATTCCCAATATCCGCTCAAAGATTTATAGGTCATGGCAATCCGGGGTGAGGTAACTTTTCCACCGTTTGAGAGCAGGCTGGCCATGGTTACAACCTGGAGCGGAGACACCAGAAGATTAATCTTGCCTATGTACAGGTCGGTGTAACTTGTGAGTTGGGATGGAACAACCGGCTGGCTGGTTTCCAATGGAAAAGCCGGTTCGGTGAACAAACCGCTTTGTTTTAGAAGGGTGAATGCTTGATCCTTGATCAAGGTTTGGCTCAGGCTCGTAACAGGTCCTATGCACCCGGAACTAA
>DAONEZ010000241.1:0-3109 GCA_035403345.1 Anaerolineaceae bacterium | reverse complement strand
CCCGAAGCCCGCTGTTTTTTGCGGGCGGAGGCTCCGGTTGTTCTTACCGGAGTACGGACCTCACGGATGTGAAAGGCCACCCGTGTGGGTGGCTTAATCAAGGTGGTACTGGCAGAGATCACGCCAGTATTCGCAAAAATCGCTCGCGCGATACCCTGGCAAAGCATCCAGCGCTCATGAAGAACATTTGGGGCTCGAACCCCGAAGCCCGCTGTTTTTTGCGGGCGGAGGCTCCGGTTGTTCTTACCGGAGTACGGACCTCACGGATGTGAAAGGCCACCCGTGTGGGTGGCTTAATCAAGGTGGGCGCGATAGGGCTCGAACCTACGGACCTCACGGATGTGAACCGTGCGCTCTAACCAACTGAGCTACGCGCCCTCAATTGCTCCGTGATTTTAACATAGCTGACGAATTCCTTCAAGGACAGATTATTTAAATTCGCGAGCGAGTTCTAGCCTGGGTGAGTGCCTGGTATTCAGGCAGACCGCCAGCCTCCAACCCGGGTCAGGAATCATCGTCAATAGCTTCCATTCGCGATCCGCAGGCAGCAATCCTCCCGGTGAATGCGGGTCGACTGACACGCAGAACGAGGTCAAAGGGATCGAGAGTCCTTCACCGCGTGCCTTAATGTAGGCTTCCTTTTGTGTCCAGACATGGAAAAACGCAGCCTGGAATTTCTCATGGGGAAGGGCAGCAAGTTGAGCATTCTCACCCTCTGAAAACCAACGCTGTGCCAAATCAAGTCCCTCGGGAATCTCACGTTCCTGTTCGATGTCCACGCCGATCTCGCCTTCCCGCGTGAAGGCATACACCACCCGGTTCCTGCTCATTGACAGGTTGAACCACAGGTCATTTGATGACAGGTAAAGCTTGCCATACACATTCGCACAATACTCAACCTCCGCCGGCTGTATCTGCAGGTAGGCAGCTAAGAGCCAGCGCAGGTGTGCACGGCGGGAGATAAATAAATTGCGATCAATCTCGTGATTATACCGATCCGCCAGAGTTTGTTCGTGCGGAGATAAAACCGGAAACAACAACTGTGTGTCGACACTGCCAGGTTCGATATCCAGCAGGAAAAGGTCAACCCAGCAGTCGTTATGCGTATTAATACTGTGTCGTTTCATATTGGTCAATCGCTTCCAGGATCCTGGCGGCCAATTGCGTCACTTGCGGTGGAACGATCACTGAGGTGTGATCCCCGATCACAGGAATGACTTCCAGGTTCCCCTTGATCGTTTTCTTCCATTCTGAAACCAGGTCATCACGGGTGTACTCGGGGGAATAGGTGGCGGAAAACAGGGTAACATCACCATGGTAAGGCTCCGGCGTATACTGCTTCATCAGGTAGTGCTTAACACGCCTGACCTCGCCATTGCGCTGCCATTTTTCCACCAGGAACCTACCACGGGCGCGGTTCCAGAAACGCTGCCACCGCCAGCTGATCGAGTTGGTCACCTTCTTTGCCATCCCCTGCAAACCTGCGTGCTGCATGGATTTCAGATAGTTCTTAACCTGCTTCCATGCATTCAGGCTTGGTTTGGTCATGGGCGGATAAGAATCGATCATGCCCAGGAAGTTCACCTGCCTGCCGGAGCTGGATAACAGGCGGGCGAGCTCCAAAGCGAAATGTCCGTCTGCAGAATGACCGACCAGGCTGTAAGGACCATGCGGATCAAAATCAGTCAGGCATTTGAAATAGATTTGTGCGGTTTCCTCCACGGTATCGCGGTAATCCGGTTTGCCGTCACTATACGCGAAGAGAGCATACACTGGGTGGGAGGTGCCCAGTTCACCGCCCAGGTATTTCATGCCCACTCCGGAGGAAACGATGTAAATGGGAGCCTTTTCACCCTGCGGGTTAATGGGAACAATGCCGCCTGGCCGCCTGATTTGATCTCCGGTGAGATATTTAGCCAGACCTTCGATCGTACCGTCTTCGAAGAGCTGCACCAGTGGAATTTGTTTGCCAAAGGCTTTCTCGACGGCGGTCAGTAGGCGGATTGCCAGCAGGGAGTGACCGCCGAGCTGGAAGAAGTTATCTCGAACGCCGAATCCAGTTGATCCCAGCACGTCTTGCCATATCGTCAGGAGGCGGGTTTCCGTTTCGTCGCGGGGAGGGATGGAGGAGCTGGAAAGGTCCGGTGCATCCACAGCGGGGAGGCGTTTGCGGTCGATCTTGCCCGAAACGGTCAGCGGCATTTCCTCCAGAACAGTAACTGAGGCGGGAAGCATGTAGAATGGCAGTCTTTTTTCCAGGTACTTCTTCAGGGAATCGATGAAATTGTACGCAGGAGACCCGGATAAAGTAATGTACGCAGCCAGGCTATCGTTAGTCTCTTTTGTCCACACATGCACAGCGGCATCGCGCACCCCGGGGAATTCTGCTATCACGGCTTCAATTTCGCTCAATTCAACACGATACCCACGCAGTTTCACCTGGTTGTCTTTGCGGCCGATGAACACCAGGTTGCCATCCGCCAGGCGGCGAACGATATCCCCAGTGCGGTACATCCTACCACCGGGGTGAAACGGGTCAGGAAGAAAGGACGCCCTGGTCAGTTCCGGCTGGTTCAAGTAACCCGGTCCAACGCCAATTCCTGCAAGATAGCACTCACCCGGGATACCCTGTGGAACCGGATGCAGATGTTCATCCAGAACGTAGATGTTGTTGTTGCTCATCGGTTTCCCGATAGGAACACTGGACAATTCGTTATTCACGCCATTGTCGGGCACGACATAATTCGTATAGATACCGCTGCATTCGGTTGGTCCATACTGGTTCACAATTCGAAAATTCGTTCCAAGCGATTTCTGAAACAGCTTGATATCATTATTGAGCAGCACTTCACCTACTGAAATCAGGTATCTCAGGTGAAAATCATTCACCCCGATCAATTGCGCTGAGGAACAGATGGCGCGCAGCAGGGTGGGGACGGCTTTCAACAGGGTGATATGCTGCTCGCGCAGGGCATGTACGATACGATCCGGGTTGCTCATGCGGTCTTCATCCAGCATGACCACCGTGCCGCCGCCAAGCAGCATGGAGAAGATCTCGAAAACCGAAGCATCATAGGACAGGGCTGTATGCTGGAGCAAACGGTCCTGG
>DAONEZ010000240.1:0-3109 GCA_035403345.1 Anaerolineaceae bacterium | reverse complement strand
AGATTTTCGGTGGTGTATCAGGGGGCTGGGGATGTACAGTAATTTCACAAATTTTACACCCTGCTGGTATGATTAGGGGCAAGTTGAAAAATGACAGACACTATTGAAGCCATCACGCTCATCTCAGGACGAAAGGTAAGCTACTTCATCCGCCAATCCAACCGGGCCAGGCGGCTGCGCATCACCGTCAGCTCCGATGGGGTAATGGTGACCCTGCCCAAAGGCACGCGCCCGGCGGCAGCCGAGCGGTTTTTACAACAGAACTCCGACTGGCTGCTGGCACAATTGGAGAAGGTGGACCGGATGGAAAAGAAGGCGCGCTCCCTGCCGCAGGACGTGATCTACTACCGCGGTGTGCCTGTGCGGATCAAGGTGATCGAGGAGCCCGGGCGCAGCTCCAGGATGCGTGTAGACAAAGTTGAGGACGGGCTGGTGGTGCGTGTGCCGGTCGGCACGCGGGCCAAGCCGCGCGTTCTGGCAGAGTCCTGGCTCAAAGCGCAGGCACGCGCTGAACTCGAAACCATGCTTCGCCAGCAGGCAGCGCGCATGAAGGTGTCACCCAAAAAACTGACCATCCGCGACCAGCGCACACGCTGGGGTAGCTGCTCCACGCGCGGCACCATTTCGCTAAGCTGGCGGCTGATCATGGCTCCGCCACAGGTGTTGCAGTACGTGGTCATCCATGAGCTGGCGCACCTGGTGCAACCCAATCATTCGCCGGCTTTTTGGCAGGTCGTCACCAGGTACGCACCGGACTGGAAGACCTCACGTGCCTGGCTGCACAAGCATGCCCCACAATTGCGTCCGGATAATTCATAGAAAGTGATTGGAATAGGTATAATTCGGTTATGAAATTTCGCCTGGTGGAAGAATTCCCGACTGAACTAAAGGAAAGTTGGAATTTACTTTTGGATGAGAGCAGCTCGCACGTGCCCTTCCTTCGCTTTGAGTACCTGCAGGAATGGTGGGACACGCGCGGAGGTGGAGAATGGCCGCAGGATTCGCGTTTGGCCATCCTGGTCGCGGAAGAGGACGGGGAATTGACGGGGATCGCGCCCTTGTTCATCCCCGGCGGTGAAGAGCCCTCCCGGTTGATGCTGCTGGGCAGCGTTGAGATCAGTGACTTCCTGGATGTTATCTGCTGCCCTGAGAACCTGGAGCGGTTTTGCGCGGAGCTGCTGGCGTATGTGAAAGAGAATCAAATCCGCCTGGGGGACGTGCGGTCGCTGGATCTGTACAACCTGCTGGACTCCTCGCCCAGCCTGGCGACATTGGCCACAGCCGCTCAACAATTGGAGTTGGACTGCTCGGAGTCTGTGCTGCAGCACTGTCCGTATATCCCGCTGCCGGGGAACTGGGAGACCTACCTGGAGGGGATCGACAAGAAACAACGCCACGAGATCCGCCGCAAGATGCGCCGCGCCGCTGAAGACGAGGTGGCAGCTGAGTTTTACATCACCAGCGATCCGGCCCGTCTGGAAGAGGACATCGAAGATTTCCTCTCGCTGATGGAACAGGATACAGATAAAGCCTGTTTTCTGACAGCGAATATGCGCGACCACATGAAACGCACCATGCGCTGTTCCTTTGAGAATGGCTGCCTGCAATTGGCCTTCCTGATCATCGGCGGGAAAAAAGCAGCCGGGTATTTCAGTTTTGACTACCTGGACCGCATCTGGGTGTACAACTCCGGGCTTGACCGGGAGTACATGCCCTATTCACCGGGTTGGGTGCTGCTGGGGCACATGCTGCAGTGGGCCAATGAGAACGGCAAGGTGGAGTTTGACTTCATGCGCGGGGATGAGGATTACAAGTACAAGTTCGGGGCGGTCGACCGGATGGTGAAGAGGATCACGATCGGAATTTAGTAAGTGCTTTCCGCGAATTCTCGCGAATTACTTAATTTTATGAAGAGCATTGATCCACTAATTACACGAATTCCTCTAATTATTGAAAACTTTTGTGAGTGAAATGCTTGATCTTCTCCGGGAGTTTGGTTGTAACTCCCGGAGCCTGCACTACTCCCATTTCTTATTACTTTCTTTACACTTGGTACTTAATATTCGTGCTATCAGTGTTATCTGTGGACTGGATTGATTAAGAAAGTGCAAGCTCCGGGAGATCAAAAACAATCTCCCGGAGAATATAATTCTAAAAATTTTACGATTTTGAGCTGCTTTTCCCTGATTACAAATTACTGATTGCCTGATTACTGTTCTCGATTTACATTTCCCTTGATGCCCAGCGCGGGACGAGGCGGTAGAAGAATTCGATCATGGTGGCCAGTCCGGCGATGGACAGGCGTTCATTCACGCCGTGAACGCGGGCAATATCCTCTTTGGTGACCAGCACCGGGCAGAAACGATACACCTGTGAGCTTATGGCGTAGTAATTGCGTGCGTCCGTGCCGCCCAGCATGACGAAAGGCGCCGTAGCCGTACCCGGGAAGAGCTCGTCTACAACGGACGAAATGTGGCGGTAAGCAACTGCATCCGTGGGGGAGACCGGTGAGGCTTCCCAGGCGTTACCGCGCAGCGGCTCGAAGGTCACGCGCTCGTCCGCGATAACCTTGCGAATACGGTCGCACACCTCAGCGATGGTCTCACCGGGCAGGATGCGGAAGTTGACCACGGCTTCGGCCAGGCTGGGGAGCACGTTGTCCTTGACGCCGCTATGGAAGATGGTGGGAGCCGTGGTGGTGTGGATTGTGGCGGCTGTGTTATTGGATGCGATCAACTTGCGGCGGACGATGCCGCTGAAGAGCCACAGGTTGGCAAACGCGACCTGCATCAGTGGCGAGGCGGACTGACCAAGACCTTTGAAGAGCGGCAGGACGGCCTTGACCTTGTAAGGGAATTGATGGGTCTGCAGGCGGTCCAGGGCGCGTGCCAGGATGCCGATGGCTGTCTGCGGGGCAGGCGTGGAGGAGTGACCGCCATGGGCTTTCACCGTGAACTTGAGGGACAGGTAGCCCTTTTCAGCCACGCCGACCGAGGCGGAATAACCGCGTACGCCGGGGATGATGCCGTCATAGACACCACCACCTTCGTCGATGACAGACTGCAGGCGGATGCCCTGTTCCTGCAGGTGGGCTACGATGCTCTTGGCG
>DAONEZ010000239.1:0-3116 GCA_035403345.1 Anaerolineaceae bacterium | reverse complement strand
ATATTACTTAATTTGTCTGATTTGATATAATCATCCTATAAAATACTGTGAAAAAATCGCGATTTTGAGAAAAAAAGGAGCAACAATGAACGCAAAAGTCTATGAAAGCATGAACGACCAGATCAACCACGAACTGTATTCAGCCTATTTCTACCTGTCCATGTCCTCCTGGTGCGAGAGCGCCAACCTGCCCGGCTTTGCCGCCTGGCTCAAGGTGCAGGCCGGCGAGGAACAGGAACACGCGCTGAAGTTCTACGAATTCCTGCTGGACCGCGGTGAGAAGGTGGTGCTCAAAGCCATCGCCCAGCCCCCGGCCGAGTTTGCCTCCCCCAAGGACGTGTTCGAGAAGGTCTATGAGCATGAGCAGAAGGTGACCGCCCTGATCACCGCCATCTACGAAAAAGCCCTGGAAGCTAAAGATGTTGCCAGCCAGGTCTTCCTGCAGTGGTTCATCACCGAGCAGGTGGAAGAGGAAAAACACGCCTCCTCCATCCTGGACATGGTCACCAAGGTGGGCAGCAGCGCCGGCGGCCTGTACCAGATCGACCACCAGTTGGGCAAGCGCGAATAATTTTTACCGCTCAGACCACATCAGCCCCGGAAAATTCCGGGGCTGTATTTATTTCTCGAAACAATTACCGTACAATGATCGAGGGCGAGCTTCCATTGGCGTGTGCCGTGACCACGCTCTCCCCCTTCACCAGCATGCCCTTGTACACTGCCTCGCCCGGCAGCGCCTGCCAGCCGCTCAGCGCTAACGGGAAAACCTCCGAGATGCCGATCCATTCCCCGCGGTACTTGCGCGTGATGTGCACGTGCGTCCCGGTGGCAGGGCCACCCTCACAGGAGGGATGGCCGAGCGGGTCACCCGCTTTAAGGCGCGTTCCCACCAGCACGCGGTCTTTGTCCGCCAGGTGCATATACATCAGCTCCCAGCCGGTAAGCGCACCGTTCCCGTCTTCCAGCGCTACCAGCACCACGCTGTTGGACGAACGCGTGACCACCCCCGCCGCGGAGGCGCGTGCCCAGGCGCGCGAGACGCTGCAGGGCGCCTCACCCGTCACGGGGGCAAAATCCAGCGCGCCCATGGGCGTACCCGGCACCCAGTCCGGGTGTGGGCCGGCGGTGAACGACCAGCGCTCCCCGGCGGCAAAGGGTAATTCCAGTTCCGGCAGTTGCAGGTCAGGCGGGAAGAGCGGCTCCACCTGCGCCGCGCATGTCAGCGGGTCGCCGAACAGGTCCTTGTAGATGGACAGGAACCCGCCCTCGCCATAAAGCAGCGCATCCACGTGATCCAGCGGGTAGAGCTGCGCAAACAGGTACAGGATTCCGACTGAACCGGCGTTCAGGTTGGGCGCAAGAGCGCTTGAACGCCCGTCCGCGTAGGTGATGGCGGAGAGCGTCCCCTCCCGCCAGCCGTAATAGCCTGTATTGAGCCATTGCGTCACCAGCGAAAGCTCGCGGAACAGCCCTTCGTAATACTGGCGGTTCAGACCCAGCGGATAGGTCAGGTTGGGAGCGCCAACGTTTGCGGTGACCCAGCCGCTGCGGAACTCGATGAAGGCCAGCAGCAGGCGCGGGTCAACCGATGCGTTGGAAGCCGCGCGCGCCACCACCTCTGCGCCGGTGGCCTGCTCCTCATACACGAGTTGTTGGTAGTATTTCAAGTATCCGTTGGTATTGGCGATGAACCCAGAAGTGTCGAATGCCTGTGCACAGGGCGAATTGACCACCGCGCTGTCCGGAAGGATGAGCGTACCCGTGGTGCTGTTGGCCTCCGTGCGCGGCAGGATGAGCTGCTGCCCGGCCGGGATCAACCCCACCGGCGGGAGCGGCTGCGGCGAGGTGATCTGCTCCGCGGCTACACCGAAATGCGCCGCAACCACCGCCAGGATATCCCCGGACTGGGCGTTATACGAGATCTGCTGCGGGTTCACCGGCAGCGGCGTGGGAGTAACCGTGGGGGTGATAAACTCCTCAATCGGCATAGTCGCCGTAGCATGATAAAAGATGCTCGGGTCCAGCGTTGGGTAAGGTTTAAATCCGCGCCAGACCACCTTAAATGGCAGGTTGCAGGCCAGGATCAGTATGCAGGTCAAACAGAGGATCAGAATCGTTCGCAGTCGGTGCATAAAGGTACCCTTGATTAGAATGAATCCTCCTCTCAGCACATTGCCAGGTATCGTAATTCAAATTGGTACAAAAACAAATCTGTTTATCCTCCGTTTAGCCCCTCTCCATCCGCGGATGGAGAGGGGTTGGGGTGAGGCATGAAATACACCCTTAGTGAGTTACATTCGACAAACAAAGTCCTCATTTCATTATAGACCCATCGATCCTGCGCGGGTTCTACAATAAGTATTTCCCTGCAGCAGGTTGGTATAATTGCAGAAAAGATTATAAAAGGATAATCCTTATGAAATCCAAAGTTGCTGTATTACGCACTTCCCCCCAAACCGTCCTGCAGGATTACCAGCGCCTGTTCGAATTGGGCGGCGGACGCGAAGCGCTCGACCCGCACGCCACCACTATCCTCAAGGATAACATCTCCTGGCATTTCCCCATGCCCAGCGCCAACACCACCCCCTGGCAGTTGGAGGGCACCATCCTGGCGCTGCGCAAAAACGGTTTCGAGGACGTCAGTTGCGTGCAGAACCAGACCGTGGTCACCAACGCCTATAAGGGCGAGGACGAGAACGGCTATGTGCCCATCTTCAAGCAGTACAACATCCCGGTGAAGTATAACTTCGAGCCCAGGGACATGACCTGGGTGGAATTCAAGCCCAAGGCGAAAATGAATGCCCTGGATCACATCTACCCGGAGGGCATTTACATCCCGGATTACTTCGTGGGCAAGAATATCGTGCATCTGCCCACCGCCAAGTGCCACATCTACACCACCACCACGGGCGCCATCAAGAACGCCTTCGGCGGGCTGCTCACCAAGCACCGCCACTACACGCACTCCTTCATCCACGAAACCATCGTGGACCTGCTGGCCATCCAGAAGGAGATCCATTCCGGCTTGTTCGCCGTGATGGACGGCACCACGGCCGGCAACGGCCCCGGCCCGCGCGTGATGCAGCCCGAGGTCAAGAACATCATCCTGGCCTCCG
>DAONEZ010000238.1:0-3140 GCA_035403345.1 Anaerolineaceae bacterium | reverse complement strand
ATAGATCGCAAGAGCCAGGGCCATCACGATCACCATGCCTAATGCCAGTGCGTACCCCAGGTTAGGATCGTTGAGCACATCACCGCGGATTTGCGCACCAATGATGATGGGCACCAGGTTCAATGTTCCGCCAGTGAGTGCATATGCAGTAGCATACGCGCCGAAGGCATTACCAAAAAGCAGGATGGTGGTCGCCAGCAATGAAGGCATCAGAATTGGCAGGGCAATTTTCCACCAATACTGAAACTTGTTTGCCCCAAGGTTCTCACATGCTTCGCGCCATTCCCGTTTCAATCCGTCCAGGGCTGGAATGATAGTGAGCACCATCAATGGGAATTGGAAGTACATGTATGTCAGCGACAGTCCCCAAAAGCTATACAAGCTGAAACTATTCGTGCCGTACAAATCCAGCCCGAGCTTCTTCAGGAAAACGGTGAACAGGCCGACTCGACCCAATGTGGCAATGAAGGCAAATGCCAGCGGTACACCGGCGAAGTTGGAAGCTACACCGGAAAAGGAGCTCAGGAAGCTCCGCACCCATCTCGGCAGTCCACCAATTGTCACAGCGTATGCCAGGAAGAAGCCGAAGACGGCGCCGCCAATCGCTGTCACCAGGCTCACCTTGATGGTCAACATGAAGGAGTTGATGATGTAGTCTTCAGTGAACAGCATCTGGATATTGCGTAATGTGAAATTACCCTCAATATCCTGAAAACTGCCCACAAATAAGGCCGTGGTGGGAATGAAGATAAACAATAATGCAAAAAGAAAGAAGGGTACTACACCCACCCAACTCCAACTGATGTTTTGGAAATAAGGACGCGCTTTTGGCGCGCCCTTATTTAATTGTTGTACAGTTTCGATTTGGTTAGCCATTACTTGACGTCAACACCGACAACCGTGTCCCAGTTCGCCACGATGTACTCTTTGATGAGGGTCTGATCATCCAGCGTGGGGAAGATGGCTTTGGTATATAACTCGGCGGGGGGCAGTTTTGCGGCCAGGTCAGCCGGGATTACACCACGTGCAGCCAGGTCATTGTAGCGGATCGGGTGAACGTATCCCTTGAGCCAGAGGAGTTGTCCTTCATCCGAATACAGGAATTCCATCCACAACTTGGCAGCATTGGGGTGCGGCGCGTAGGCGCTAATGGCCTGAACGTAAACTCCAGCTACAACAGCTTCTTCAGGAACCGTGACGGTAATTTCCGGGTTGCCTGCAAAAGTGTCTTTTTGACCGAGGGCAAGGTAATCCCACATGACTGTGATGGGGGTTTCACCATTGGCAACGGTTCCGGATTTGGCGATGACTGGAACCAGGTTACCCGCGGCATTGAGTTCTTTGAAGAAATCAAGTCCGGGAGCCATGTTCGCAGCAGAACCGCCATTCGCAAGGGCAGCAGCATAAACCGTAAGGATGGCCATGTTGCTGACGCGGGGATCACCACTGAGGGCGAACTGGCCCTGGTACTCAGGTTTCTTCAGGTCAGCAAACGTGGTGGGCGGGTTGGTGACAACGGTAGAGTTGGTTTCGAAGGCGAGCACGCCATAGTAATCACCGTACCAATAACCATCTGCGTCCTTTTGTCCATCAGGGATGGTATCCCAGGTTGCCACTTTGTAAGGAGCGATCAAGCCTTCTTCTTTTGCCATCGGTCCAAAGGAGAGTCCAACGTCGATCACGTCAGGAGCCTGGGGGCCTTTGTTCTCTTTATTTGCGCGGATGGCCTGCAGTTCATCGCCTGAGCCAGCGTTCGGGTCAAGTTCGTTGACCTTGATGCCGTACTTGGCGGCGAATGCATCGATCACCTCACCATAATTCGCCCAGTCACGCGGGAGAGCGATTACAGTCAGTTCGCCTTCAGCTTGAGCAGCAGCTACCAACTCAGCCATCGGATCAACTGCCGGGGCTTCGGTAGCAACAACCGGAGCTTCTGTCGCAACGACAGGGGCTTCTGTCGCAGCGGGCGGCTTTGGGGCTTCAGTCGCAGCAGGACCACATGCTGCAAGCACCAGGGCAACAAGAACGATTACTGAAACAAGTACGAAACGCGTCTTCATTCTTCTTTCTCCTTTGGGATTTATTTAAAAACGAAGGCAATTCCCCGCATTCGGATTGTATCTGGCTAAAAAACCTGGCGTCTACGGTGTCTTACCTTCATGATTTATACACCTATAGTACAACAGATTGATTTTCAACGCAAGCGATTGTTGACAAAAATACCGTTTTCTTTAGAGGAAATTCAGTCTCTGACCTTTCCGGTTTCTTTTCAACAATCCTGCTTTCATGATTCGGTGTAGACTGTAATTACACTGAAACCTCACGAGGCTTGTATAATTAATCCAATATGCCGGATCACCGCTCCCTGCTTTCAGTTGGTATTGATGTAGGTACCACCACCACCCAGGTGGTGTTTTCGCGCTTGAGTTTGTCCAACGTGGCGCGCGGCGGACAGATCCCGCGCATGGCAATCACCCAGCGCGAGATCCTCTACCAGAGCCCCATCATGCTGACTCCGCTGCTGGACCAGGACACCGTGGATGCGGCGAGGTTGAACGCCATCGTACAGGGCGAATATACCAGTGCTGGCGTAACGCCTGACCATGTAGAAACCGGCGCGGTCATCATCACCGGCGAGACAGCCAAAAAGAAGAACGCAGATGCCATCCTGCAGGCGCTGGCTGGTCTGGCCGGTGACTTTATTGTCAGCGTGGCTGGCCCCAATGTGGAAAGCCTGATCGCCGGGCGCGGATCGGGTGCGGCGCAATACTCACAGGAACATTACACCACTGTCACCAACCTGGATATTGGCGGAGGCAGCGCCAACAGCGCCACCTTCCGCAGCGGCAAGGTGCTGGGCGCAACCGCCATGAACTTCGGCGGACGCATCCTCATGCTGGAGCACGCCAGCGGCCGGATCACGCACATCGCCCAACCCGCGCAGCGCATCCTCGCGGATATCGGCCTGAACCTGAGCATAGGCGACACCCCCTCTCTTGAAGACCTGCGCCGCTTCACCAACCGCATGGCGGATATGACCGTGGAATTGATCGAGGGCACCTCCTCGCAGCTGGCTGCGCAGCTTTACCTCACGCCCCCCACACCAGTGCCTGGCTCTGGCTCCATCCTGATGTTCTCCG
>DAONEZ010000237.1:0-3141 GCA_035403345.1 Anaerolineaceae bacterium | reverse complement strand
CCGCTTTGAACACGGAGAGCAGGGCGGTCATGTATTCCACGGTGTAATGCCGCTTCAGGTAAGCGGTCTCCACCGAGATCATGCCATAGTCCGCCGCATGGCTCTTGTTGAACCCGTAGCGGGCAAAATCCTCCCATTCGGCGAAGAGCCTCTCGGCTTCCTGTTGGTCGATCCCGCTTCTTACAGCCCCTTCAATGAACTTAACGCGGTGTTTTTCAACAGCCGCCTTGTTCTTCTTGGAGATGGCCTTGCGGAAATCATCCGACTCGGAGCCGCTATAACCGGCCAGTTCAATCACCGCCAACATGAGCTGTTCCTGGTAAATGGGAATGCCGTAGGTCTCCTTGAAGACCTTCTCCAGCCCGGGGTGGGCAAAGGTGACCTTTTCCTCCCCGTGCATGCGCTTGATGTAAGAGGGAATGAACTGCATGGGACCCGGGCGGAAGAGCGCCACCATGGCAATGATGTTGGAGAGGTCCTTGGGCTTCATCTGCACCAGGTAGCGCGTCATGCCGTTACCTTCCAGTTGGAAGACGCCCGCGGTGCGGCCCTTGCCCAGGAACTCAAATGTCTCTGCATCATCCAGGGGAATGTTGCGTACGTTCAGCCTGATGCCGTGGCGCTGCTCGATGAAATCACTTGCACGCTGCATGACCGTGAGCGTGGAAAGCCCCAAAAAGTCCACCTTGAGCAGGCCCAACTTCTCGATGATGTTCATTTCGAACTGGGTGACCGCCTTGATGGGGGAATCTTCGGAGTTGCTGGTGGGGCGGTTGAGCGGCAGGTATTCGATCATGGGCACGTCGGTGATGACCACCCCCGCGGCGTGCGTGCCCGCATTGCGTGCCACGCCTTCCATAGCATTGGCGGTGTCGATCAACTCCTGGACGTAGCCGCCTTCATCATAAACCGTTTTGAACTCCGGCCACTTTTCAAGCGACTTGGCAATGGTCACCACGTCATCCGGGATGGCATTTGGCACCGCCTTGGAAATGCGGTCCACCTCGGAAAGGGGGATATCCATCACGCGGCCGACATCACGGATGGAGCCGCGCGCGCCCAGCGTGCCGAAGGTGATGATCTGCGCCACCTTGTCACTGCCGTATTTATGTTCGCAGTACTCCATCACCTGGCTGCGCTTATCATCCTGGAAATCCAGGTCAATATCCGGCATGGAAATGCGGCTGGGATTCAGGAAACGTTCAAAGAGCAGCTTGTGCTGCAGGGGTTCGATCAGCGTGATATTGAGCGAATAAGCCACGATCGATCCGGCTCCCGAACCACGCGTGTTGTACCAGATATTGTGTTCGCTGGCGTAGCGGCACAGGTCCCACACGATGAGGAAGTAGGCGTCAAAGCCCATGGTGTGGATGATCTCCAGCTCGTGTTCCAGGCGCTCGCGCACCTCGGGGGATTGGGCGCGTTCCCCGTAATTGCGCACCAACCCTTCCTCGCAGAGCTTGCGCAGGTAGGACTGCGCCGTCTCACCCTCAGGAACGGGGAAGACCGGCAGGTGATAACCCGCCTGGATGGGGTTCACGTCGCACATTTCGGCGATTTCCAGCGTATTGCTCAGTGCCAGGGGATGATCGGGGAATAACGCAGCCATCTCCTCGGGGGAGCGCAGGTAATAGGTGTCGCCGGTCATCTTCATGCGGTTGGGGTCGGAAAGCAGCGAGCCGGTCTGGATGGCCAGCATGATATCCTGCAATCGCCAATCAGATTGATTGATGTAGTGCGCGTCGTTGGTGGCAATGTAGCGCAGACCAAAATGCTTGCCCAGTTCGAGCAGGTTGCGGTTCAGCTCGGGTAGTTCGCGGATCTTGTGATCCTGGAGTTCAATGTAGAAGTTATCCACCCCAAAGGTGTTGACATACCACTCCAGCATGCTGCGCCCGGCTTCCATGCCCTTGTTGAGGATGGTGCGCGGCACCTCGCCGGACATACACGAGGTGGTGGCGATCAGACCCTCGCTGTGCGCCTGCAGGAATTCGTGGTCCACACGCGGGTAGTAGTAGAAGCCTTCAAGCTGCGCGGCGCTGGCGATCTGCAGCAGGTTCCTGTAGCCAATCGCGTTCTTCGCCAGCAGCACCAGGTGGAAGGAGTGCTTGTCCTTTTGGGCGTCGCGGTCGGTCATGCGCCGCGCAGAAACGTAGGCTTCCAGCCCAAGGATGGGTTTGATGCCGGCCTCTTTGGCGGCGTTGTAGAACTCGATCACCCCGTACATGGTGCCGTGGTCGGTGATGGCCATGGAACTCATGCCCAATTCCTTGCCGCGCGCGATCAGCTTCTTGATATTGCTGAACCCGTCCAGCAGGGAGTATTCGGTGTGTACATGGAGATGGGCAAACGACATGCGGGGTCCTCTGGCACTTTGAGTAATCTGAAAATATTATAGCATGCGGGATTCTTCGCTCCCTTAAACGATCCAAAAGCGCGCGAAAGTTTAAGAAATACGCGAAAACGGCTTTCCCTCGTATGAATACGCTTCGATCTGTTGACCGGTAACCGGTTTGGCTTTAACTTTTCTACAGGTATTGCGGCGTGTCCGCCGGCTTTAGCCCCAGGTCGCGCGGGGTGACCGAGTGGGTCTTGAAAGCCTCAAAGGTCATATCGGTAAGTTTGAGGTTCAGGTGCTCGTTGAGCTGGTTGAACAACGCCATGTAGCCCTGGTTGATTCGGCAACTCCAGTCCAGCGCCAGCATGGCAGCCGTGCGCCGGATGGCTTCGCTATCCTCGCCTTCGATCTCACTGAAGGTGCCGAAAGGCATCTCGTCCAGGGTGATTTCCAGGTTGTTCAAACCGTAGGTGGTGCGCCACTTTTCGTAGGTGACAATGGAGGTGTAGCCCAGCGCCTTCAGGAAATCCACGGCGTTGTCAAAATTATCCACTTCCAACTCGATCTCGGGGCGCGCGTGCACCTCGTTTTCGATGCTGGCCGGGCCTTTGTAGGTGAGGATGATGCGGCTGTCCTGCCGCAAGCGCAGTACGCGCGCAGAAGCGGTAAGCCGGTGGTCTGCCGTGTCAAAGCGGTAGTTCAGCTCATGCACACGCGGCTGCAGCAGCACGGCTCCCAGTTTGAGTAGGCGGCTTTCCAGGGCAGCGAGGCTTTGGGCCCCCGCCCGCCGCCCGAGGACGAGG
>DAONEZ010000236.1:0-3159 GCA_035403345.1 Anaerolineaceae bacterium | reverse complement strand
GCCGCTCACCCCCAACTTCCTGCAGAATGAGCAGGGATTCTCCCGCACCACCATCGGCGTCCTGGGAGCGCTGGGCAGCCTGGGGAACGCAGTAGCCATGCTCACCCTCGGTCACCTGCCGGCTGTAGCCAGTTTCCTGATCGGCCAGGCCTGGGTGCTGGTCTTCTCAGCCTTGTTCCTCACTGGAACCACGCCGGTCTGGTTCGGGTTGGGATATTTCTTCATCGGCGGCTACAGGTTGTGCCGCTCAATGGTCATCGCCATAGCCCGCCCGCTTATCAATCCGCGTCAAACCGGACTGGCTTACGGTATGATCGAAACATCCGGCTCCTTCGCAATCATCATTGCACCTGTGCTGGCTGGCTTGCTATACAAGAAGCAACCCTCTTCGGTTTATAGCACCTCCATTTTGCTGATCAGCCTGGTCATCGTATTAAACGTGGTGATATTCTCAATTATCCGGAAGCGAAAAAACAACCATGCCACTGAAGATTGATGTACATCACAACGGTCCCCTGGACAACAACTGCATCCTGATCTATGAGCCAACGCAACATGCCGCGGCCCTGGTGGACCCCTCCTTCGGCATCGAGCAGGTAGTACAGTCCATCCAGGAAAAACAACTTTCGGTCAGGTATATCCTGTTCACCCATGGGCATTTCGATCATTTCGCCGGTCTTAAATACGCTTTATCCCGGTTGGACCCAGCATCGCAGGTGGCTCTCCACCCGGCTGACCTGGCGCTCTGGCGGGATGGAGGCGGCTCAAAGAAATTCCGCTTCAGCATCGAAACCCCGAGTGATCCCGACCTACTGCTGGATCACCTGCAAACACTTGACCTCGGCGGCGAACAGATCGAGGTGCGCCACACCCCAGGGCACTCAGCCGGGTCCGTTTGCTTCTACCTCCCATCCTGCGGGACGATACTTACCGGTGACCTGCTCTTCCGGCGCGGCGTCGGGCGCACCGACCTGGAGGATGGCGATTACGGGCAACTGGTGAACAGCATCCGCTCGCAGGTATTCACCCTGCCGCCGGAAACCCTGGCCATCCCGGGTCACGGACCAACCACAACCGTCCAGGAAGAGATCGACGAGAATCCTTACCTTGAGTTGAAAACTGACGAGCCCTGACGACAGGCTTTAAACCGGATGGAAACTCGGCTATACTTAACATAGAAATGAATGGTAAACGCTTCATCGTTGTGTTGACACTCCTCATTGCCCTGCTTACCGCCTGCATGCCGGGTCAACCCAAAGGCGCACCAGTCGTGGAACCCTCCCCGACTCCCTTTCAACCGGAACCGACCAGTACGCCCCTGCCAGCCACCTCCACTGCGCCAAATACGCCCACGCCCCCGCCCACTCCCCGACCTACCCGAACCCAGTTTTCCACCCACACTGCTGTCCCCCCGACCGAGGTCATGGCCACCAAGGTGGTCAAGGCGGGTGACAAATTGGTCCCCATCCTTCTTTACCATCACGTATCTTCTGAGATCAGCAATAGCCAGTATTCCATCGACCCGGCTTCCTTCAAAGAACAAATGAAATGGTTGAAAAAGCACGGTTATGCCACCATCACGGTGAGCGAACTGGCCAGGCTCATTCGCAATGGCGGAGCGATGCCTAAACGCCCGGTGATCATCACCTTTGACGACGGCTATGTGGATGTATACAAGAACGCTTTTCCGGTTTTACGAAAACTGGGGTTTGTGGCCACGTTTTATATTATCGCGAACACTGTGGATACCCCGGGCAACCTGAGCTCGGAGGAGCTAAAACGCCTGGCGGATGCCGGTTGGGAGATCGGTTCCCACAGCATGACACATTCCGATCTGAATCAATCCTACAACCTTGAGTACGAGATCGTTGAGTCGAAACAGCTGCTGGAATTCAGCCTGGGATTCCCCATCACCTCGTTTTGTTATCCGTACGGTCTGGCTGCCCCATCTGTCATCAACTACACCATCAACGCCGGCTACCAGGCTGCGGTCGGACTTGGCTCCAATTTCGAACACTCCCTGGATACGCTCTATTACCTCAACCGCTATGAGATCCAGAACTGGTTCGGTCTGGACGAGTTTATCAAATACCTCCCCTGGGACGATCAATAAAAAAACAGGCTTTCCAGTCAAGGAAAGCCTGTAATTTACCAAATTCCGGGGGTTACTTCGCAAATTCCACTGCGCGCGTCTCGCGGATGACGGTCACCTTGATCTGACCGGGATACTGCATGGATTCCTCCACCTTTTTGGCGATATCGCGCGCCAGGCGCACACTGGCCAGGTCATCAACCTCTTCGGGTTGTACGATGATGCGCACTTCGCGTCCGGCCTGGATGGCATAGCTTTGCTGGACGCCCTTGAAGGAATTGGCGATCTCTTCCAGGGCGCGCAGGCGCTTGATGTATTGCTCCAGGTCCTCACGGCGCGCGCCAGGACGGGCACCGGAAATGGCGTCCGCGGCTTCCACGATGACCGCTTCGATGGTTTCCTGGTCAACTTCATGGTGATGAGATGCCATGGCATTCACCACTTTGGTATTTACCCCATAGCGGCGGGCAAAATCTGCGCCAAGTTGGGCATGGGTGCCTTCTGTGTTGTGATCCATAGCCTTCCCCAGGTCATGTAGCAAGCCGCCAGCCCGAGCGATCTCCACGTTTGCGCCTAATTCAGCGGCCAATACAGCCGCCAACCGGGCGACTTCCACAGCATGTGACAACTGGTTCTGACCATATGAAGTTCTGTATTTGAGCCGGCCGAGCATTTTCAACACTTCGGGGTGCAAGCCTGCCACGCCCGCATCAAAGGCAGCCGTCTCACCGGCTTCCACAATGGCTTTCTCGACCTCTTTCGTCTCTTCTGCCAGGATCTTTTCGATGTGCGCCGGGTGGATCCTGCCATCCACGATCAAGCGCTGCAGTGACCGGCGGGCAATCTCGCGGCGTACAGGATCGAAACAGGAGATGGTCACAGCCTCGGGGGTATCATCCACGATCACGTCCACACCGGCTGCCTGTTCAAAGGAGCGGATATTGCGCCCGTTGCGGCCTACGATGCGCCCCTTCATTTCCTCATTGGGCAGGTTGACCAGCGAGGTGGAGACGCTGACCACGTGCTCAGAAGCCACGCGCTGGATAGCGTCGGTGATGATCTCGCGG
>DAONEZ010000235.1:0-3183 GCA_035403345.1 Anaerolineaceae bacterium | reverse complement strand
TGTTCAAACCAGTTACGCCGAAGTTGGATGTCACCAGGATGGAGACGAAAGTGCTCCATCACTGGCA
This sequence comes from Anaerolineaceae bacterium, assembly GCA_035403345.1. Taxonomy (GTDB): domain Bacteria; phylum Chloroflexota; class Anaerolineae; order Anaerolineales; family Anaerolineaceae; genus UBA6107. The sequence continues at coordinate 3,116 of DAONEZ010000235.1, read as the reverse complement.
TAGTCATGATGTTTTTCACAAGAGCCTGGTGGAGCGGGAAGGAGGCCCAGAATACGTGTTTTTTGAAGGTCCTCCCACTGCGAACGGAAAACCGGGTGTGCACCACGTATTGGCACGCGCTTTCAAGGATATTTTCCCACGATACAAGACCATGCGCGGTTATCATGTGACCCGGCGCGGCGGATGGGACACACACGGCTTGCCGGTGGAAATCGAAGTCGAGAAGAAACTCGGTTTCACCAACAAGATGCAGATCGAAGATTTCGGCATCGAGCGGTTTAATAAACTCTGCCGCGAGTCTGCGTTCACGTATATCCAGGAATGGGAAAAACTCACTGACCGCATCGGTTATTGGGTCGACCTGAGTTCGGCATATATCACCTTCACCAATTCCTATATCGAGTCGGTGTGGTGGATCCTGAAGGACTTCTGGGAAAAGGATCTGCTCTTTCAGGGCTATAAGGTTGTGCCTTATTGCCCGCGCTGCGGAACACCGCTCTCTGACCATGAAGTGGCACAAGGGTATCGTGAAGCTACCGACCCTTCTGTTTTCGTGCGCATGCCGCTCGCAGATACGCCGGGAACATCCCTGCTGGTGTGGACCACCACTCCCTGGACGCTGCCGGCCAACGTGGCTGTGGCCGCCGGCGCAGATGTGGATTACGTGACGGTGGAACATACCCTGGCAGACGGCTCAACCGAACGCCTGATCCTGGCGGAAGGACTGGTAAGCCAGGTCTTCGGCGAGGAGCAGGTCAAGGTAGTAGAAAAGTTTAAGGGAAAACATCTGAAGGGCAAGCGTTACTTGCCGTTGTTTACCTTTATCCCCACTGAGAAACCGGCACATTATGTCGTCCTGGGAAGTTTCGTGACCACTGAAGATGGCACCGGTTTGGTGCACATTGCTCCGGCTTTTGGCGCGGATGACATGCAGGTGGCCATCGATCATGATTTGCCCATCGTGAACACAGTGGGCGATGATGGTACCTTTATCGCCGCAGTGACTCCCTGGGCAGGCATGTTTGTAAAGAAGGCGGACCCCTTGATCATCCGCAACCTGCGCGAACGGGAATTGCTCTTCCATTCCGGGCAATATGTGCACACCTACCCATTCTGCTGGCGTTGTTCCACCCCGCTGTTGTATTATGCCCGCCCGACCTGGTATATCCGTACCAGCCAATTCAAAGACCGCATGGTGGAGCTAAACAACCAGATCAACTGGTACCCCGAACACATCAAAAAAGGCCGCTTCGGCAACTGGTTGGAGAACAACATTGATTGGGCGCTGGGTCGCGAACGTTTTTGGGGCACACCGCTGCCCGTATGGGAGTGTGAGCACTGCCACTCGCAGCGCTGCGTGGGCTCGGTGGCTGAGCTCTCGCAATTGGCGGGTATGGACCTCTCAAAAGCTGACCTGCACCGTCCGCATGTGGATGAGATCTACCTGCGCTGTGACGATTGCGGCGGGAGGATGCGGCGTGTGCCAGAATTGATCGACGTGTGGTTTGACTCCGGATCAATGCCAGTGGCGCAATGGCATTACCCGTTCGAAAACGAAGCAGAATTCAAAGAGCACTTTCCGGCGGACTTCATTTGCGAGGCTGTCGATCAGACTCGTGGCTGGTTTTATTCACTACACGCCATCAGCACGCTTTTATTTGATACACCGTCCTTCAAGAATGTCATCTGCCTGGGATTGATCCTGGATGAACAAGGGCAGAAAATGTCCAAAACGCGCGGCAATGTGGTTGAGCCGTGGCAGGTGATCGAAAAGAACGGCGCGGATGCCATGCGCTGGTATCTTTACACCGCCAGTCCTCCCGGGCAGGAGCGGCGTTTCTCCACCGACCTGGTGGGCGAAGTGCTGCGCAACTTCACCCTGACCCTGTGGAACACGTACTCCTTCTTTGTCACCTACGCCAACCTGGACGGATGGCAACCGGAAGCGGATGCTGCCATCGACTACAGTCCGCTGGATAAATGGATGCGTTCCTCCCTGCATGCGCTGGTGCGGGATGTGACCAAAGCGCTGGAGAATTATGACGTGCTTGGTGCAACCCGGCCCATCCAATCCTTCGTGGAGTTGCTCTCCAACTGGTATTTACGCCGCTCGCGCCGGCGCTTCTGGAAATCGGAATCAGACGCTGACAAAAAGGCGGCTTATGCCACCCTGTATGAATGCCTGGTGACACTCAGCAAATTGCTTGCACCGACCATGCCTTTCATCGCTGATGAGTTGTATCTCAACCTGGTCGGTTCTGTGGATGCCAACGCCAGTGAATCTGTCCATCTTTCCAGTTGGCCGGAATATGAACCTTCTGTTATTGATGAGCAATTGAACCGGGAAATGGAGTTGGTGCTCAAACTGGTCTCGCTGGGGCATGCTGCGCGTAATAAAGCCAACCGCAAGGTACGCCAACCCCTGGCTGAAGTGGCTTTTGCAGTGGGCAGCCAGGAGGAAGGCCGTATTGTTGAGGCTTACGCTGACCTGTTGACGGATGAGCTGAATGTCAAACATGTTCGCCTGCTGAACGCTGCCGGAGAAGCCGTGAGTTATGCCTTGAACCCGCTGCCCAAGCAATTGGGACAGAAATATGGCAGCCTTTTCCCGGAGATCCGGAAAAAGGTTTTGGCAATGAATGTGGATAGCACTGCCTTGAAACTTCTGGCAGGGGAATCTATTCCGGTAGAGGCAGGCGGGAAAACCCTGCAGCTCCTCCCGGAAGAGATCGAAGTGCGCATGCAGGCCAAAGAGGGCTATTCCGTGGCGGCTGAAGGCGCTTACTTGGCAGCGCTGGTGACTGACTTGACCCCTGAGTTGGTTAACGAAGGTCTGGCACGCGAGTTCGTGAGGCGGGTGCAGGACTTGCGCAAGAGCATGGACCTGAATATTTCAGACCGCATTCACCTGAATTACACGGCTTCACCTGCGCTGCAAGGCGCGGTGGAGGCATTCCGCGATTACATCATGCTGGAGACCCTGGCACTCACTCTGGCGATCGGCGACCCGATCGCGGAAGCGACTACGATCGAGGATGAGTTTGACCTTGAAAAGGTGAAAGTCAGTATCCGTAAAGCTTGATTTAGAGGCTCCCGCGAGGGAGCCTTTTTCGGCT
>DAONEZ010000234.1:0-3188 GCA_035403345.1 Anaerolineaceae bacterium | reverse complement strand
CAGCCTGCTGGTGATGGTTTTTGAGCTTGGGTATGTCGGTTTGATGCTGCTTAGTTCGACCGGATTGATGGAAAGTCCGTTTGCGCTTCTGCTTTTGGGACTGGCGGTCCTGCTGCTCAGCGGGCAAAGCCGCTGGGGATGGACGCTGCTGGCGCTGGCTATTTTCACTCGCTATGAAATGGCGGTGTACGCCGGACTGTTCGGGTTGGCATGGCTGTTTACACGCCGTCCCTGGAAACAAAAAATAACCGAAATCCTGTATTTCCTGGTTCCAACCGTCCTGTTTTCAGCCGTGACATTCGGATTCTATGGCACACTCATCCCCAATACTGTAGCAGCCAAACAGGTGGTTTACCGCATCGCAGCCAAAACCACTTTTGAGCGCGTTTTTTACACGCTGTTTCCAAAGAACACATTGCCTTTCCTGGGGATCATCACTGGCTGGCAAGGGCTGCAGGAAAAGGTGTTCACGACCCTGGCGAAAGCTTGGCAGCCTTTAATGATCGCATTTTCTGCGATTGTTTTGCTGATCTACCCGAAGAAACGCGAATGGAAGCAAGTTGACCTCTATAACCTGCTGCTACTGGCGGGCGGCATTCTGCTGGCAGGCTTATACGTACTTGAGAAAGTGTTAATCTTTGAATGGTACACGCCTATTTTCACCATCCCGGTGTATTTTGGCGTTTTCCATTTTCTTGCCAGATTGCATGTCCCAGCTGAAGGAAAAAGCCGCCGGATGAGTTGGCAGCAGGTTATCGTCAGCTTGTTTGCAGTTCTCATCAGCCTGAACCCTTTCGCCAACCTGGGGCTGAACACTTACGCTGCTCTGGTGGACCTTTCTAAAAGCCCGCAGGCAGCCACGGGGATGCGCGTGCAGCGTTACCTGGAGGTAGGGAAGCTGCTGCACGAGTTATACCCGGCCGCCCGTCTGATGACTTCAGAGATTGGCGGATTGGGCTATGCCTTCGGCGGTGAGATTGTAGACGGCGCCGGGCTCATCACCCCGGCAGCGCTGGCATATCATCCCATGCAGGTACCCGAACAGCGCCGCAACGGACGCATCGGAGCGATCCCGGCTGCTTTCGTTTACAAGCAATTACCCGAGTTGGTCGTATCTTACGAAGTGTTCGTGCAGGAATTTGATACCTCGGATTACCAGAGCGCATACACCCGCATCGCTATTCCAGCTTTTTCCACTTACTGGCAGCAGCAGACAGGACTGGATGAAGTGTATATGAGTGACGAGCTGTACATCTACATTCGCAATGACATCGCCAATGAAGATGCCATCCAGGCGATCACAGCCAGCTTAAACCAGTAACACTTAATTGGAATTAGTTCCGTAAATCGTGCCGTCTGAGGTTTCCATTAGCACAGGCAGGTTGCACTTGCTGGTTAGCTCGTCTTCCTTCGCAAAATAGCGCCGCCAGGCGATATTATCCAGGTATACCAGTACGGCTCTCCCATCAATAATCGCCGAACACATCGCATTTAAATCCGCTTTGTAATTTCCGTTCTTGATCATGGAAGTGGAAGCATACTTGGCTGGCAGGTAACTCGTCTGACGGCCGGTTTTATAGAGAATGGCGTCGCTCCCGTTTGAATAGATCGTTATGTTTGAATCTACTTTGGTCAGTTCAGTCAGGATAGGTGACTCGACCCATTTAGTGGCATTAAACCCCATGCCATCAGTGTGATTCTCAGTGGCGGTTTGAAGCAACGGAGAGATATTCAGTCCGGCAGAAACAAAGGCTGCCAGCAGGCAAGCCACCCAAACCAACTTTTTCCCCTCCTCCTGGGCATAGATGCGCAACGCAGACAGAGTCATTAGGCTGGTGAAAAGGTACAGGGGAGCCAGCAGTCGTTCATCCAGCGGCGTAGAGGCATCAAAAAAGGTGACGGATATCACCAGCAAGGTGAGGTAGGTCAGGACATACAGTCCACAAGCCAAAGCTACCAGGGCACCCGAACCGCCCCCGGGTATCGATAGTTTGCCTTGTTCACGCAGCCCCAGGAAGACGGCAATCATCAATACTACGAAAATCAGAAGGATACTTAAATGCACCAACCATGCTGCGGTGTCGGGCGACAGGAATTTATAAAGCGTTTCTACGGCATTGTGATATTTACCGCTGCTGAGGGGGTGATAATTCAGCACCCGGTTGGCGGCATGGCTGGTGAGCAGGATATTTCGCAGGAACCAGGCCAGCAATGGCAGAATTGAGAGCGTCGTGACGGCTGCCAGGTTGCCCCAGCGTTTCTTCCGCGTATGCTGCTTGTGCAGGAGCAGGATGAGCAGCAGCGGTGGCAAAAGCGCAACGCCCAGGTAGCGCACGGTTATGGTCAGTGCCAACGCCAGGGCAGCACCAACCAGATAACCTGGCTTATCTGTGGAGAAATATCTATGAAACAGCAGAATAGTGAGAAAAGTTAGAAGGAGGAAAAGCGGTTCCGACCAGGCCCAGGCGTGCAGGGTGAGCACAGCTTTGGAGGTATAGAAAAGAAGCAAGGCTGCCAACAAGCCCAGAAGGTTCTTTTGTGTGGCTTTATACGCAATCCAACCGAACAGCAGCCCGTTAAGGTCATAAAGAGCCACATTCATCCAACGTGCAACGGCATCCAGGTCAGGTGAAAAGAGCCCGCCAAAAACCAGCGCCAACGGATATCCGGGCGGGTAATGGGTCATGGGCTCGCCATTGAAACTGAACCCGCGCCCTTGCTGAACGTTCTCCGCCGTGACCAGGTAGATGGTTGAATCCGGGCTGACGCCGATGCCCTGCGCGGTGGTCCAGGTCATCTGCCAGGCGGCGTACACCGCTGCGCTGACGCACAAGATAATAACCAGGATGAGATGGATCTTCTTGTTCATGAGCAATGATTTTCACCTGAAGAGTTGGGACGCTGGTCGGATTGTATCACAGGCTGAATTACCTTCTCTTTAATTAATGACAGCTCCGCTACATTCGGAGCTGTCATAGAAACAAGGAGGTTTACTTCTTCTTGAGGATGATACGGGCATCTGCCACGCGCAGTCCATCGCCTTCGGCATAGACCAGCACGGGGTTGGCGTCTGATTCAGCCACCTCATCCTTGAGGTCCAGGATCATGGTGGAGTACTTGACGATGGTGTCTGCCAGGGCTTTGCGGTCGCGCGGAGCTTCACCACGGGCACCGGCGATGATGGGTGT
>DAONEZ010000233.1:0-3196 GCA_035403345.1 Anaerolineaceae bacterium | reverse complement strand
AGGAACTTGGGATATACCTGCCTGGTGAGATTCAATAGATCGAGCGGGCCGGATCCGAGGGTCTGGATGAGCGCCTGGTATAAACCAATGATGATAGGAAATTGTATGAGCGTGGGTAGGCAGGAGGACAAGGGATTTATTTTCATTTCCTTGTAGAGCTTCATCTGCTCCTGAGCCAGCTGTTCCTTGTTATCCTTGTACTTTTCCATCATCGCCAGGTAACGCGGATCCTTTTGCAGATCCTGCATGGCCTTGGTGCTCTTGAGCTGGCTGGCCGTCAAGGGATACAACACCAGCTTGGTGAGCAGAGTGAACAGGATAATGGCCACGCCAAAGTTTCCGACCAGGTGGTAAATCCACAGGATCAGGTTAAGAAAGGGTTGAACAATTATCGTATTCCACATGGGGTATATGATCCTTATTTACTTTCCGGCAAAATACCAGTTTTCGTTCCCGTTAACATCGAGTGCCACCAGGGGCTTCTCACCTTCGTTAGCACAGACGATCAACCTGGTTCCGTTCGAATGCAGGTTGGAGTAAAGCTTGCCATCCACCGTGCGCGTCCATTGCTTCTCACCATTGAATCCAACCAGGATTACCTCGCCTTTTTCATTCCCGAAGGCGATCCCCTTTTCCAGGATCGTACCGCTTCCAATGATCGCGGCATCAGATTGAACAGATTGAACAACTGAGCCATCCCTGGCTAACAGGATATTGACACGTCCGGATTCATCGCCAAAGTAAAGGTTGCCGCTGTACACAACCGGGGCTGACCAGATCGGACCACCGGCTTTTTGCTCCCAAACTTTGCTTCCATCGCTGGACGAAAGCGCCGCCATAGTGCCGTCAATATTTGCCTGGAAGATAAACGCGCCATCCTCGCTCAAGACCGGCCGGCTGACGAGGGAAGCTCCCAGGTCGGTTTTCCACACCAGGCTACCCGTTGCCAGGTCCAAAGCGTAAAGATAGTGATCGAGCGAAGCAACATAAACGATTTTGCCATCGCTGGCGGGCCGTGTCCACAGGGCATGTCCGGCTGTGAATGTCCATTTCAGGTTCCCCTGCAGGTCAAGTGCATACAGGTTGTAATCTGCATTGGGAGCCAGGATCATGTCATTGACCACCAATGGGCTGTCCACGTAGCGGGATTTTGCACCGCTAAATTGCCACTTTTCTTTGCCATCCAACACGTTCAGGCTGGTGAGCAGCTTACCGTAATCCCCGACGATCAGTTGGTCACCTGCCAGAACCGGCTCAGCAGAGAAAATGCGGCTCGGGCTGGCTTTTTCAGGATAAGACCAGACGATATTGCCATTTTCTGCTTTTAAGGCGTAAACGAAAGTGGCGTTGGCGTAGTAGATGGTGTCATCCATCAACAACACTCCAGCCCAGGATTTGGTGACACCTGCATTGCTCCCGCTGCAGGCGCTGAGCAGGAAAGCGAGTATGAGGGTTACCGCTAAAATGAGTATCGTTTTTCTTTTCATAAAGTAAGTCCCTATTTCCGGGGTCGATATCGCAGGTTATGGAACCGGGTCAATCCCGCCCTTGCTAAATGGATTACAACGTAAAACGCGCCACGCGGCCATGATCGACCCTTTGATGGCGCCATACTTATAAATGGCCTGGTATCCGTAATGTGAGCATGAGGGATAGTACCGGCAGGTATTAGAAGGTAAAGTTGGTGATACGATTGCCTGGTAGGCGCGGATGAGGAATAGCAACGGCATACGGGGTATATTCCATAGTGTAAATGGAAGATCCCGCAAGCGCGGCTCTTCTACGTGATTATGCTGATGTTCCTGCGTTACTACTGTCTGAGACAATTAACTGCGCTCTTCCAAGTAAACTAAGGATCGCGTCCTTTTTCTGGCTGAAGCTGGCTGCATTGGCTGGTTCCCGGGCGATAAGCAGGAGATCAACTGGTTCTGAGGGTGTCGGGAAATTCGCATTCAGGATATTCCTAAATTGCCGTTTCACCCGGTTGCGTTTGACCGCATTTCCAATTGACTTCGTGGTTATAAATCCTGCGCGGGAATCTTCGCTTTCACCTTTTGCCACCACCAGGACTGCAAGCGGGTGCGCAAATGATTTTCCATATCGCCGCACCCGCTTGAAATCAGATGATTTGGTTAATCGATTGCTTTGCTTCACCAGGAAACCCGCCCGCAACTCGCACATTCATCAGAAAAACCAGTTCCGGACCTAGGACCTGCACGATCGAATTACCAGAGTGTCTTCTTAACGTGATTATTCATGGTGACCGTCAATTTGTGGCGGCCACGCGCGCGTCTGCGCTTCAAAACTTCACGGCCATCTGCGGTCGCCATGCGGGCGCGGAAACCATGTACACGTACACGGCGGCGGATTCTGGGTTGGTAGGTTCGTTTGGTCATTCCACTTCCTCTCAATCAAGTACAAAGTTATTTATTCGCAAAGGATAATTATACCTTAAGAATTAATCAGGGTACAGGGGTTTTTAAGCTGAAAAGGAAAACAGCGTCGCCAGCTGCTTCGCGCTCTCCGGGTCGGTAACCGCCAGTACCTCATCTCCTTCTGCGAGCGTGGTCGTACCCCTGGGCAGCACCAACTCTCCATGCCGGATAACTGCAGCGATCACACAATTGGATGGCAGATTCAGGTCTTTCAAAGGAATTCCGATCGCCTGGGCGTTCGCAGGGATCTTTTCTTCCACCAGCGAGTATTTTCCATGTCTCAATTTTAAGAGCGTCATCATGTCGCCCAGGGACATTTCTTCTTCGATCAGGCGCGAGAGCAACTCAGCCTGGTTCACAGCTACATCCACATGAAATTTTTTGTCAAAAAGCCAGGAGTTACGCGGATTATTGACCCTGGCAATCGTGCGCTTTACGCCGTACTTCTCCCTGGCAATGTAGCATAACGCCAGGTTCTCGGTATCCGAGGGGGTCGTGGCGGCAAACACCTGCGCGTTCTGGATCTCGGCTGCTTCCAGAACTTCCGGATCAAACGGATTGCCAATAATGATCGATTCGGTTGGTAATTCCTTGTGGATCCTTGCCAATATTTCCTTTCGGTGTTCCACCACATGCACCCGATGATCGAGTGCAATTAACGATCTTGCCAACTGAGCTCCTGTCCTGCCACCACCTGCTATCACGACAAACATATCAGGCCTCCTTATTCCCGGACAGGTTTTTGCGGGTATCGCGAATCC